>DATGUI010000147.1:0-2128 GCA_035301405.1 Burkholderiaceae bacterium | reverse complement strand
GGGGTCTGTCACGGGCAGATGTACAACATGGGTACCGTTCTGCGCCATGGCTCGGCCGAGCAGAAAGAGAAATGGCTGCCCAGG
The DNA here is from genome assembly GCA_035301405.1 of Burkholderiaceae bacterium. GTDB lineage: Bacteria > Pseudomonadota > Gammaproteobacteria > Burkholderiales > Burkholderiaceae_B > JAJYRX01. Next base: position 2,044 of record DATGUI010000147.1, on the reverse strand, counting down.
ATTGCCAGTGGCGAGCTGCGCCTGCAATCCATGGCCGTCACTGAACCCACCACCGGTACGGACACCACAAAAATCAAGACAACGGCCGAGAAAAAAGACGGCCGCTACGTTGTCAACGGCCAGAAAGTGTGGATTTCGCGGGTGCAGCACTCCGACCTCATGATATTGCTGGCACGCACCACGCCCCTGGAAGCGGTCAAGAAAAAATCTGAAGGCATGTCCATCTTCATGGTGGATCTGCACCAGGCCATTGGCAATGGCCTCAGCCTTCAGCCTATTCGTAACATGGTCAACCACGAAACCAATGAGCTCTTCTTTGATCAGCTGGAAATCCCCGAAGAAAACCTTATCGGTCAGGAAGGGATGGGTTTTCGCTATCTTCTCGATGGGCTGAATGCCGAGCGTGCCCTGATTGCAGCTGAATGCATCGGAGATGGCTACTGGTTCATTGACCGCATCACGAAATACGTGAATGAGCGAATTGTCTTTGACCGGCCCATCGGTCAGAATCAAGGGGTGCAGTTTCCCATTGCCAAGGCCTACATCAACATCGAGGCAGCCAATCTCATGCGCTACGAGGCCTGCCGGCGTTTCGACAACGAACAGGACTGCGGCGCCCAGGCCAACATGGCAAAAATGCTCGCGGCCGATGCCTCGTGGGAAGCTGCCAATGCCTGCCTGCAGTTCCATGGCGGGTTTGGCTTTGCCAGTGAATACGATGTCGAGCGCAAGTTCCGCGAGACGCGTCTCTATCAGGTGGCGCCTATCTCAACCAACCTGATTCTGTCTTATGTGGCGCAGCATGTGCTGGGCATGCCGCGCTCGTTCTGATTCTCGACTGGAAGCATTATGTTACCTTTGCAGGATATTACTGTCATCACGCTCGAACACGCCGTGGCTGCACCGTTCTGTACCCGCCAGCTGGCAGACATGGGAGCGCGAGTCATCAAGATAGAGCGGCCCGGCACGGGTGATTTTGCCCGGGGCTACGACGAGCGTGTGCGTGGCCTGGCGTCGCACTTTGTCTGGATCAACCGCTCCAAAGAGAGTCTGGCGCTGGATCTCAAGCAGGATCATGCCGAGCAAGTCATGGCCGGCCTGCTGGAAAAGGCCGACGTGCTGGTGCAGAACCTGGCCCCCGGCGCAGCAGCGCGCCTGGGCCTTTCTTACGAAGCCCTGCACGAACGTTATCCAGGCCTGGTGGTTTGCGATATTTCCGGATACGGCAATGACGGACCCTACCGCGACAAAAAGGCCTACGATTTGCTGATTCAAAGCGAGTCCGGCTTCCTGTCTGTTACCGGCACACCCGACGAACCTTCCAAGGCAGGCTGCTCCATTGCCGACATCGCTGCCGGCATGTATGCCTACAGCAACATCCTGGCTGCCCTGATCGAGCGCGGCAAGACCGGAAAAGGGCGCCATATTGATGTCTCCATGCTTGAAGCCATGGCAGAATGGATGTCCTACCCGCTGTACTATGCCTTCGACGGTGCCACGCCGCCTGCCCGCACGGGTGCAGCGCACGCCACCATCTACCCCTATGGCCCGTTTACGGCCGGCGATGGCCAGACCGTCATCCTCGGCTTGCAGAACGAGCGCGAGTGGGTGGTCTTCTGCACCGAGGTGTTGCAACAGCCCGAACTGATCGACGATTCGCGTTTTTCCAGTAACTCGGGCCGTTCTGCCGCCCGCCATGACCTTCGCAAAGTCATCCAGAAAGCATTTGCATCGCTGACCATAGACGAAGTCGTGGCCCGTCTGGACACTGCCAAGATTGCCAATGGCCGGGTCAATGACATGGCTGCACTCTGGGATCACCCGCAATTGCAGGCCCGTGGCCGCTGGACACAGGTCGACAGCCCGGCCGGCCCGCTGCCGGCCCTGTTGCCACCAGGCATAGCAGGCCCGGAACGCGCCCGCATGGATGCCATTCCGGCGCTGGGGGAGCACACCGACGCCATTCTGGCCGAACTGGGCATTGCCGTGCCTGACGCCGGCGCCTCCTGACCTGCATGGCCGGCCCCGCATTGCGTCCCCTTGC
>DATGUI010000146.1:0-3716 GCA_035301405.1 Burkholderiaceae bacterium | reverse complement strand
AGGGCAGGATGACCAGGCCGATGGCAACCAGGATGGCGGCAAGGATCAGGAGCAGTTTTTTCATTGTGTTGTCCCTTTGCTGAGCAGTCCCCGCGGCTTGATCAGCAGGACAATGGCCATGCCCACAAACGGCAGGACCAGGTGGATGCCGGGCAGGTAGCGGCCCCCAAACCCGTGCAGCAGGCCAAGTATGATGGCGCCCAGCAGCGTGCCGGGGAAGTTGCCCAGCCCGCCAATGACGACCACGATAAAGCTTTCAATGATGATCTTGTCGCCCATGCCGGGGTCAATGGCCCGCATGGGTGCGGCCACAACTCCACCGATGGCAGCCAGCCATGCGCCAAAGGCAAAGGCGCCCGTTACTACCAGGCGCGTGTTGATGCACAGTACCTGGGCCATTTCGTGGTCCAGTGCCGCCGCCCGCATGACCTTGCCCATGCGAGTATGGTTGAACAGATACCACAGGCCACCCAGCACCAGCAGGCCGACCAGCATGACAAAAAGGCTGTAGGTCGGATAGGTGACACCGCTGAACAGCGTGATGGAGCCCTCAAGTCCGGCGGGTGGTTCAACCACATGGATGCCCGTACCCCAGATTTGCCTGACGGACTCATTCAGGATGAGAAGCAGTCCGAATGTCAGCAACAGGCTGTCGGTGACCTCGCGATCATAAATGAAGCGCAGCATGACGCGATCAATGATGACGGCAAGGACGGCCACGACTATCGGGGCCACCACCAGGGTCAGCCAGAATGAAAGGCCCAGCACGGCAATGCAGCTGTAGGCAATATAGGCCCCGAACATGTACAGGGCGCCGTGGGCAAAGTTGATGACATTGAGCACGCCGAAAACGATGTTCAGGCCGACAGCAATGATAAAAAGCAGCAGGCCGATATCGAGACTGTTCAGCAATGCCAGGACAATACCGCTCATGGTGTGATTCCTGAAGGAGGACAAGAGGCGCTGGCGCCCTGGCCAGGGCAGCGGCGCCAGCAGTCGGGTACGGGCGGATCAGCTTATCGATTACATCTTGCACTCGGGGTCGACGTCCGGCGTGGTTTCTTCACCGCGGAAGTTCCGGATGTCCGCCAGTTGACGAATGCCCAGGTCATCGTCCATGTCGGCAGTCTTGCCCCAGGTCGGGCCGATCAGGGCCTGGTTGTCACCCTCACGAAGCTTGAGCTTGCCGGTCGGGGTATCCAGCTCGATGCCGCGCAGCGCCTTGGCGATGGCTTCGCCGTCAGTGCTGTCTGCGGCTTCAATGGCCGCCTTGTAGGCATAGGTGGCGACGTAGGCGCCTTCAGCGTTGTAGCTGGGGGGCGCGTCATAGGCGTCGATGTATTTCTTGACGAATGCCTCGTTGCGTTCATTGTCGTGAGAGCCGAACCAGTAGCGGGTGCCCAGCCAGACGCCTTCAGGCATTTTGTCGCCCATGGCGCTCAGCACTTCGGTGGCTGCACCAACTGTCATGAGGACTTCAAAGCCCTGATCAAAGAAATTCCGATTGTTGGCCTGGCGGATGAAGTTCACGAGATCGCCGCCCCACAGCGAGATGAGCACGCCTTCGGGTTTGGCGTCAATGACGCTGTTGATGAAGGGGGTGAAATCCTCTTCGCCAAAGCGGGGAAAGGAGGGGTCGCCGGACAGTTCGACATCGTCGCTGAGTTCCTTGAGGTAGTCACCGAAGAACTCCCAGGACTGATGGCCAAAGGCGTAGTCGGGCCCGATCGTGGTCCATTTTTTGGCATCGGTACTGGCGGCAACCATGGCTGCGCCCTTCATGTTCTGGTTGACATTGACGCTGACCCGGAATGATTGGGCGTTACAGTCTTTGCCGGTGACGTCCGGGGTGGCTGCGTGAGTGATGATGAGGGGGATACCAAGTTCGGGAACGACCGGTACCAGCCCCTGGGCCACGCCCGAGCTGTCCAGCCCCATCAGGCCGACGGCGCCTTCCTGGAACGCCAGCTTGCGTGCCGCCTGGATGGCGGTGGCGGGCTTGCCTTCACTGTCTTCGAACTTGATGCGCAGCTCTTTGCCCAGCACGCCGCCGGCTTCATTGATTTCGTCCAGGGCCAGCTTGCTGCCCTGCTGGGCAAACTTGCCATAGGACGACGCGCTGCCGGACATCATGTAGATGCCGCCGATCGTGATGGTGTCGGCAGCCTGTACCGTGCTGCCCAAGCCGATTGCGGCAGTGACTGCCAGAACAACCAGGCTTTGTTTGCAAAGGGTGGATGACATGCTTGTTTCCTCCAGTCAGGGATAGACTCATTGGTGAACAGGGTGGGGACCTGGCAGTGTCGTGACGGCGGTGTCAACGGCTTGCAGCCGTTGTACCGGACACGTGTCCTGATGATCCCTTCAAGAATTGTCTGAGAACGTTTTTCTGTATTTTTCCAGTGGATGTCTTGGGCAGCTCCCCAAAGACGAAATGCCTGGGAACCTTGAAGCCGCTGATGGTCTGCCGGCAAAATTGGGTGAGCTCTTCGGCGCTGGGTGTCATGCCCTCCCGGAGGGTGACAAAAGCGCAGGGGACTTCGCCCCATTTTTCATCTTCCTGGGCCACCACGGCGGCTTCAAGTACGGATGGATGCCGATACAGGACGTTTTCAATTTCGTGGCTGGAGATGTTCTCGCCACCGGAAATGATGATGTCCTTGAGGCGATCCTTGATTTCGACGTAGCCGTCGGGATGCATGACCGCCAGATCACCCGTGTGAAACCAGCCATCACGGAAGGCATCGTCGGTGTCAGCAGGGTTTTTTAGATAGCCCTTCATGAGCGTATTGCCCCGCATGACCAGCTCGCCAAGGGTCTGGCCATCGTGTGCGACGGGCGCACCGGTATCGACACTGATGACGTCAAGTTCGTCGATGGCAAACAGCCCCACCCCCTGGCGTGCCAGCTTGTCGGCCAGGGCGTCGCCCGAGAGCGATTGCCATTCGGGTTGCCACACGCAAAACGCCGACGGGCCGAAGGATTCGGTGAGGCCGTAGAGGTGAGTGATGTCAAAGTTGATCTGACTGGCCCGGTCCAGCGTGGCGCTGTGGGGTGCCGCACCGCCAACGGCAAAGCGCACCGTGTGATCAAGCACATGACCCTGATCATGGAAGTCATTGATCAGCATGTTGAGCACAATGGGGGCGCCACACATGTGCGTGACGCCATGGGATGTGATCTTGTCGTGGATGTCCGTGGTGTCGATGCGAGGCAGGCATACATGCGTGCCGCCCATGGCGGTAACGCCCCATGTATAGCACCAGCCATTGCAGTGGAACATGGGCAGCGTCCAGAGGTAGACCGTTTCTGGGCCCATGCCAAAGGCAATGGGGTTGCCCAGTGCAGAGAGGTAGGCACCCCGATGGTGATACACCACACCCTTGGGCGGGCCAGTGGTGCCCGATGTGTAATTGAGGCTGATGGCATCCCACTCGGAAGCGGGTGGATGCCATTCAAACCGGGCAGCGCCGGTTTCCAGTACGGCCTCGTAAGCGTGTGCGGTCAGGCGTTGTGTCGGCCCGCTGCCACTGTCAACGGCGATCAGTGTCGGTGGGTTGGGCAAGGTTTGCAATGCCTGCTCGACAGTGTTTTCGAGGCTGGTATCAAAAATCAGTATCCTGGCCTGGCCGTGTGTCAGGATGTAGGCAAGGGTGTGGGCATCAAGCCGAACGTTGACGGTATTGAGAACGGCCCTTGCCATGGGAATGGCGTAA
>DATGUI010000145.1:0-5313 GCA_035301405.1 Burkholderiaceae bacterium | reverse complement strand
GTGAAAAAATCCATACCCCGCCGACAATTCGATGTGGTCGTCGTAGGCGCCGGCGGAGCCGGCATGCGTTGCTCATTACAGCTCGCGCAGGCAGGCTTGTCTGTTGCGGTGTTGTCCAAGGTGTTCCCGACCCGCTCGCATACCGTTGCGGCCCAGGGCGGCATTGGCGCGGCCCTGGGCAACATGAGCGAAGATCATTGGAACTGGCACATGTACGACACCGTCAAAGGGTCCGATTGGCTGGGCGATCAGGATGCCATCGAGTTCATGTGCCGGGAAGCCACGCATGCCGTCTACGAGCTCGAACACTTCGGCATGCCGTTTGACCGCAACGCCGATGGCACCATTTACCAGCGCCCCTTCGGCGGGCATACGGCAAACTTTGGTGAAAAGGCCGTACAGCGCGCCTGTGCAGCCGCCGACCGTACGGGTCACGCATTACTGCACACCCTGTATCAGCGTAACGTTGCTGCCCGTACCCAGTTTTTTGTCGAGTGGATGGCACTGGATCTCCTTCGCAACCAGAATGGTGACGTTCTTGGCGTCACCGCCCTGGAGATGGAAACCGGCGAAATTTACGTCCTTGAAGGCAAGGCCACCGTATTGGCCACAGGGGGTGCCGGTCGCATCTGGGCCGCCTCTACCAACGCCTTCATCAATACGGGTGATGGCCTGGGCATGGCTGCACGCGCCGGCCTGCCCCTGCAAGATCTGGAATTCTGGCAGTTTCACCCAACCGGCGTCTCGGGTGCCGGCGTGCTGATTACCGAAGGGGTTCGCGGGGAGGGCGGCATGCTGCTCAACAAAGACGGCGAACGCTTCATGGAGCGCTACGCGCCCACCCTCAAAGATCTCGCCCCCCGCGACTTTGTTTCCCGTTCGATGGATCAGGAAATCAAGGAGGGTCGCGGTTGCGGACCTCACGGGGATCACGTGGTGCTCAAGCTGGATCACCTCGGGGCAGACACCATCAAGAAGCGTCTGCCGTCCATCCGGGAAATCGCCATCAAGTTTGCCAACGTGGATCCCATCAAGGATCCCATTCCGGTAGTACCGACCATTCACTACCAGATGGGTGGCCTGCCTACCAATATCCACGGCCAGGTCATGGATCGCGTCAATGGCGAAGACCGCATCGTCAATGGTCTGTATGCGGTCGGCGAATGTGCGGCAACCTCCGTGCACGGTGCCAACCGCCTGGGAACCAATTCCCTGCTGGATCTGGTCGTGTTCGGCCGCTCCGCCGGCAACTTCCTGGTTGAACAGCACCTCGAAGATCAGCACGCGCACCAGGATATCCCCGAGTCGGCCATTGATTATTCCCTTGATCGCATCGACCGCCTCGAATCCCGCACATCCGGAGAATCCGTGGCAGAAACCGGCGACGCCATCCGCATGAGCATGCAGGCACACTGCGGCGTCTTTCGTACGCTTGAACTCCTCAACGAAGGCGTTGAGCAAATCGAGGCCCTGGCTCCCCAGGTGGAAAACGTCTATTTCAAGGACAAGTCACGGGTATTCAATACGGCCCGGGTTGAAGCACTCGAGCTCACCAACATGATTGAAGTCGCCCGTGCCACCGTCAAGTCGGCGGCAAACCGTACCGAAAGCCGGGGTGCGCATGCCCTGGATGATCACCCCGAGCGCGATGACGACAACTGGCTGCGCCATACCTTGTGGTATTCCGAAGGCGGACGACTGGATTACCGTCCGGTACAAATGAAACCCCTTACGGTCGACTCCATCCCCCCGCAGCCCCGGACTTTCTAAGCAGGACAAGGTCATGACTGAAAAACGCGTTGTTAAATTCGAAATCTATCGCTACGACCCCGATCGTGACGAACGTCCCTACATGCAAAAGCTCGAGGTCGAGCTCCAGCCTACCGACAAGATGCTGCTGGATGCACTGGTACGCATCAAGAATGATGTTGATGACAGCCTGGCTGTCAGGCGTTCGTGTCGCGAAGGGGTATGCGGCTCGGACGCCATGAACGTCAATGGCATGAACATGCTGGCCTGCACGACCAATCTGCTTGACCTCAAGCAGCCTGTCGTGCTGCGGCCCTTGCCGGGTCTGCCGGTTGTGCGGGATCTCATCGTGGACATGACTCACTTCTTCGATCAGTACCACTCGATCAGTCCCTACCTGATCAATCACACGCCGCCACCCGAGAAAGAGCGTCTGCAGTCCCCAGAAGAGCGCGAAGAGCTCAACGGTCTGTACGAGTGCATTCTCTGCGCATGCTGTTCAACCGCTTGCCCGTCGTTCTGGTGGAATCCGGACAAGTTCGTCGGCCCGGCGGGTCTGCTGCAAGCCTATCGCTTCATTGCCGATTCGCGTGATGAATCCACTGCCGAACGCCTGGACAACCTTGAAGACCCTTATCGGCTGTTCCGGTGCCATACCATCATGAACTGCACCGATGTCTGCCCCAAGGGGCTGAACCCTTCGCATGCCATTGGCAAGATAAAAGAAATGCTGGTGCGCCGCACCATATAAGATAAAAGGCTGGCATCGGCCCATGAATTTACTGTCTAATCTCGAACGTGCCCGACTTCGCTGGCGGGCACGACGTGGTCTGCTCGAAAACGATCTCATCCTCACGCGGTTTCTTGATACCTACGAGACAACCCTGACTGATGTGGATGTGTCAGCACTGACGCTGCTGCTTCAAATGGACGATAACGCGCTGCTTGATGTATTGTTGGCGCGCACTCAACTCGAGGGTGACTACGACACGCCGGATATCCGTCGTCTGGTTACCCAAATGCAGAAACTTTGATACACACCGAGGAAAACCTTATGCACTTGTCAGACAAAAAGGTGACGCTTTCGCTGGCCGAAGGCGGCGAATCCATCGAACTACCCGTTTATTCCGGCAGTGTCGGACCTGATGTCATCGACATCCGCAAACTCTATGGTGCCACCGGGATGTTCACCTACGATCCCGGCTTTCTGGCAACCGCTTCAACGGAATCGGCCATTACCTACATTGATGGCGACAAGGGCGAACTGCTTTACCGTGGTTATCCCATCGAACAGCTGGCGCAGCAGTGCAACTTCCTGGAAGTCTGTTATTTGCTGCTCAACGGCGAACTGCCCAACGATACCGAGCGTGCAGAATTTGAAGCCCTGATCACCAACCACACCATGGTGCATGAGCAAATGCATGCCTTCATGCAGGGTTTCCGACGCGATGCCCATCCCATGGCCGTGCTGACCGGCATGGTGGGCGGCCTGTCTGCCTTCTATCATGATTCCACCGACATCACCAACCCCGAGCACCGACGCACATCGGCGATTCGCATCATTGCAAAAATGCCCACGCTGGTCGCCATGGCGTACAAGTATTCGCTGGGCCAGCCGCATGTCTATCCCCTGAACAATCTGTCGTATGCCGGTAACTTCATGCGCATGATGTTCGGCATGCCGTCCGAAGACTACGCGGTCAACGAAGTGGTCGAACGGGCACTGGATCGCATCTTCATCCTTCATGCGGATCACGAACAGAATGCCTCCACTTCCACGGTCAGGTTGTGCGGGTCTTCGGGTACCAGCCCATTCGCAGCCATTGCGGCAGGGGTTGCCTGTCTGTGGGGTCCCGCGCATGGCGGCGCCAACGAAGCTGCGCTGCAAATGCTTGAACAGCTGCAGGCCGAGGGCGGTATCGAGCGCGTGGGTGCCTTCATGCAAGAGGTCAAGGACAAGACCTCCGGCACACGCCTCATGGGCTTTGGCCACCGCGTCTACAAGAACTACGATCCGCGTGCCCGCCTGATGCAGGAAACCTGCAAGGAGGTCCTGGAAGCCCTGGGTCTTGAAAACGATCCGTTGTTCAAGCTGGCCATGGAGCTTGAGCGCATCGCGCTGGAAGACGAGTACTTCGTCGAGCGCAAGCTCTATCCCAATGTGGACTTTTATTCGGGTATCGTGCAGCGCGCCATCGGGATTCCGACGTCATTGTTCACGGCTATCTTTGCCCTGGCACGGACGGTGGGCTGGATTGCCCAATGGGACGAAATGCTGGCCGACCCCGACTACAAGATTGGTCGCCCACGTCAGCTGTATATTGGGGCACCTTATCGCGACGTCCCCACCAAATAATCGGGCAATGACCGGACACGGGCGGCGTTGTGCCGCCCTTGCCGGTCGCGCCTGCTGTGTTGCCTGGTAACGCTCGTGCGCCTCAGGCCTCTTCGACTCCCAGTTCTTGCTGGGCATCGACCACCGCCAGAGCGGTCATGTTGACAATACGCCGCACCGTGGCGCTGTTGGTCAGGATGTGTACGGGCCGCGCTGCGCCCAGCAATACCGGCCCCATGGCCACGCCATTGCTTCCGGTCATCTTGAGCACGTTGTAGGTGATGTTGCCGGCATCCAGGTTGGGCGTGATCAGCAGGTTGGCCGGTCCTTTCAAGGTGGAGTCCGGAAACGCCGTGGTGCGTATCACTTCGGACAGCGCCGAGTCGGCGTGCATCTCACCGTCCACTTCCAGTTCGGGCGCCCGTTCCAGAAGAATGTCGCGTGCCTGCGCCATTTTTCGGGATGACGCCGTCTGTCGACTTCCGAAGTTGGAGTGGGACAGCAGCGCCACTTTTGGAACAACGCCAAAACGGCGAACCTCGGCGGCGGCCTGGATGGTCATGTCGGCGATTTCTTCGGCGCTGGGGTCTTCGTTGACGTGGGTGTCACACACGAACAGGGTCTGGGTGGGCAGCATGAGGGCATTCATGGCTGCATAAGTGCTGGCATTGGGCTTGAGGCCGATGATGTCGCGCACGTGGCGCAGTTGCTCCTCGAATTCGGTTGCCACGCCACACAGCATGGCGTCCGCATCGCCACGCTGTACAAGCATGACGCCAATGAGGGTGTTGTGCTTGCGTATCATGGCCTTGGCCCTCTCAGGGGTTACCCCGTAACGGGCGCGCTTTTCGTGATAGGCAGACCAGGTTTCATTGAAGCGTTCGTCCTGTTCGGGATCGACCACGTCGAAGTCCTGCCCGGGCTGCAACCTCAGGCCAAAACGTTGTATACGCATGTCAATGACAGCCGGCCGGCCAATCAGGATGGGATGGGCTATCTTTTCGTCGACGACGGTCTGCACAGCCTGGAGCACGCGTTCGTCTTCGCCATCAGCATAGATGACTCGCATGGGGGCATTTTGTGCCTGCTGGAACAGCGGGCGCATCAATTGCCCGGAGTGATAGACCATGCTGACCAGATTTTGCCGGTAGCCCTCCATGTCAGTGATGGGGCGTCGTGCTACGCCTGATTCCATGGCGGCCCGGGCCACGGCCGGAGCAATCTTGACC
>DATGUI010000144.1:0-3836 GCA_035301405.1 Burkholderiaceae bacterium | reverse complement strand
GGCGGACCCACGCCCTCGGGCCAGACGCGCGACATGCAAGGCGGCCCAGCTAAAAAAGCCGGCCTCGTCCAGAATCAGAGAGATGACGATAAGCGCCACAAAGGTGAAGGTGGCATCCCAGACAATACCCCACACCACATGCAAATCAGCGAACTCGACAACGCCGGTCAACCAGGCCAGGCCCGCACCACCCAGCGCGCTCCAGCCAATGCCCAGGCCGCGCGGCTGCCAGATGACCAGACCCAGTGTGACGATAAAGATAAACAAGGCCAGCATGAATACGTGATGCAGATAAACAGGTGTCGCAGGATCCACTTCCCCTTGCCGGGAAGGAAAAGACATCAATTCTAATGCCGATGCGTTGTCATTGCCCACTTGGGGCAAGTGACAGTCATGGACGCGCCTGGTCCCGGCTGGCAAAATGACAAGTCATGGAAACCATGATCCAACAACTGGAACTCAGGGTTCCGCCGCCGATCATCGCCTTGCTGACAGCGCTGCTGATGGGGTCGGTGGCGTGGGGCATCCCGGGGCTGCATATCCCCCTCTTCCAGCACAAGGTCCTGGCGGTCGTGCTGGCCGCTGCAGGCATGGCAACCGGCCTTGCTGCCGTGATCTCCTTTGTTCGAGCCCGCACCACGGCAGACCCCAGACGCCCGGAAGAAGCACAACATCTGGTTCGATCAGGCATCTATCGATTCAGTCGCAACCCCATGTATCTGGGCCTGTTCCTCATACTGCTGGGCTGGGGATATTTTCTGGCCAATGCTGCCGCCCTGGCCTTGCTGATCATTTTCATTGCTGCCATGACACGCTTGCAGATTGTGCCCGAAGAGCGTGCCCTGCAAAAACGTTTTGGCATTGAATTTGATGAGTACAGAGGACGCGTGCGCCGATGGATATGAACTACAACTGACCCGATCCTGACTGGTCTTGTGGCAGCCGGCTACCCCTTGCGCTGCGATGCCGGTTAAAATAGTCCGTTTGCCTCAAGGCTATCTTTCAAACACGACAAAGGACCCGATTCATGAATGACAAACCACGCACTGCGCTTGTCACCGGCGGCAACAGCGGGCTGGGAGCCGCGAGTGCCAAGGCGTTGCACGATGCCGGTCATGACGTGATCATCGCGCACACGCCAGACAACGACCAGGCTGCCAGATGGCTGAAAGAACAGGCCGAACACGGATATGACTTCATCGGCATGGAAGTTGACGTTTCCGACTGGGCCTCCACACAGCGGCTGGCAGACAACATCCATGCGCGTGGCATGCAGGTTGATATCCTTGTCAATAACGCCGGCATCACCCGAGACGCCACCTTTCGGAAACTGACCAAGGAAAACTGGGATGCAGTGTTGCGCACCAACCTGGACTCCATGTTTAATGTGACCCGGCCCCTGGCCGAGTCCATGGCCGAGCGTGGCTGGGGGCGGATCATCAACATTTCCTCCGTCAATGGTACCAAAGGCCAGTTTGGCCAGACCAACTACTCTGCAGCCAAGGCAGGCATACACGGCTTTACCATGGCGCTGGCACAGGAACTGGCACGCAAGGGCGTGACGGTCAACACCATCGCCCCCGGCTATATGGCGACAGAAATGGTCCAGGCCATGCCGGAAGAAACCCTGAAACACATTGTCAGCGAGATCCCGGTCGGGCGTCTGGGCAAACCGGAAGAAATTGCCGCACTGGTGGTGTTCATTGCCAGCGAGGCAGCCGCCTACATGACGGGCAGCAAAGTCTCCATGAATGGCGGTCAGCACATGTATTAGACGACCACACATCGGCCAGCCGGATTATCCATGAATCTCCGTCACCTGCAGGCACTCAAGGCTGTCATTGAAGAACACACCACCACCCAGGCAGCAGAAAAACTGGGGTTGACACAGCCGACCATCAGCAACCTTATTGCGTCGCTTGAATCCACGCTGGATATCGAGCTCTTCAAACGCGAGAAGGGCCGCCTGCTCCCTACGCCGGAGGCGCGCAAGCTGGCGGTTGACGCCGAGCATATACTGGCCCAGGTGCATCAATTTACAGAACGGGCCCGGCATCTGGGCGAGTTGAAAGGTGGCGAGTTGCGCATGGTCTCACTGCCTGGCCCGGCGCTTGAATTCCTGCCCCGCCTGATTGCCGACTTCCTGGCAGACAAGCCCGAAGTCAAATGCTATTTCCAGATTCGGCCGTCCATTGAAGTCCAGGACTGGGTGTCGAGTGGCCACGTCGACCTGGGCATTGCCGAACTCCCCATCGATGACCACAAGTTTGACTACGAGTTGCTGACAGCGCGATGTGTCTGCATTGTCCCGGAAAAACACCCTCTGGCCGACCGAAAAGTGATTACACCGGAAGACCTGGACAATGAACCATTCATTGCACTGGAACCTCATCATCCGACCTATTCCCAGCTTGCCACGGCATTCGATAACGCCGGCACCACGTTCAATGTCCGGGTGAATGTCCAGCTGTTTTTTCCGGCTTGTGTACTGGTGGCCAGTGGGGTTGGCGTATCGGTTGTGGACCCGGTATCAGCGCAATTGAACGCCAATCGGCCCATCCGGATCATACCGTTTGAACCGGCCATTCCCTTTACCATCGCCATTGCCCGACCTGCCAACCGCCCGGTGTCGCTGCTGACCCAAAGCTTTATCGATCGGATAAAGAAAGCGTATCAGCCTTATTTGCTGGAATGAGCTGATGACAATGTGGGATCAGCCTCACCTTGTCGCCGGACAAGGGTAACGCAGGTCTAAAACCTGTTTACCCGAAAGGGCCGGATGTCCACGGATGGCGTCTCACCGGCAATCAGTTCGCCAATCAGCCGGGCAGTCATGGGTGCGCAGGTCAGCCCCACATGCTGATGACCAAATGCATAGTAAACCGACGGCTGCCGCATGGATTGGGCGATAACCGGCAAGCTGTCGGGCAAGGTGGGCCGGTGGCCCATCCAGCTTGATGGCGTTCCGCCGTGCACGCGCGGAAACAGCTCGTTCAATTGGCCCCGCAGGATATCGCCGCGCTTGTGGTTGGGCGGCAGAAAGCCACCAAACTCCACCATGCCGGCAATGCGAAGCCCGCATGCCATGGGCGTGGCAATCACCTTGTGGGCGGGGCTCATGATGGGATAGCGCGGTGCCGTCCCGCTATAGCCAGACAGCGTGATGTGATAGCCGCGCTCTTGCTGCAGGGGGACGTTCTCGCCCAGGGTTCGGGACAGCAATGCCGAGCGCGCCCCTGCCGCGATCACCACGCGGTTTGCATTCAGCGTGCCGCTGGCGGTCAAAAGCCTGGGCTGGACTCCTTCAATCGAGATGGAGCGCACTTCTGTCGTGACAAAGTTGCCGCCCCGCTTCATGTAGGTCTCGTAGAGGCCGTGCGCCAGTTGCTGCGGATCCAGGGCAAAACCCGTGTTTTTCAGGGCCAGAGCAAAACCAAAACGCTCGGCCAGGGAGGGCTCGAAATCTTGCACATCCGCCCCTTCCAGCGTATCCCACTCTACCCCGTTGCGCTTGCGCAGATCCCAACCGTAAGGATCACGCTCGAATTGCTCACGGGAACCAAAAACCGCCAGCATGGGACTGGGCTGTATCATGCTTTCGAGTCCGGTTTCCCGGGTAATCTGCTGGTAATCGTGCAGGCTGGTCCGCACCAGACTGGCCAAAGCGTGGGCATGCTGTTCTACCCGTTGGCGCTTGCCTGCGCGCATGAATCGAAACAACCAGGGCGCGATTTTCAGTAGATGCTGCCAGCGTATGGTCAGTGGTCCTTCGGGGTCCAGCAGCATGCCCGGCGCCTGCTTCCACAGCCCCGGCATGGAGACGGGGGTTACGCCGT
>DATGUI010000143.1:0-3585 GCA_035301405.1 Burkholderiaceae bacterium | reverse complement strand
CGATAAATATTTAACGTGCAAAATCGTGACTATGAGTAATGGGCAGAAAGGCCTGATGCAAACGAGGATGGGCATGACGGGGCCTGCTGTTTCATAACGTTGCGGGTTTGAATGGTGAAAGGAAGGCTGACAAAAAATGTAACGGCATGATTGCTTTTGGCATGTTAATTTGCAATAAGATTAATCACACCTTGATATTTGAAACAAGTAATAATCAATGTGGAGGCGATTATGCGAGCCGCAGCATTCTATAAATTGTTCAAGGCCGTGGGCTACGCCGTGTTGTTCTTGCTGCTGATTGGTATTGTTTATGCAGGCTATATCACTATCAGTCATTGGCACGGAATTGGCGTGTAAGGGAGGGCCGCCGTGAATAAACGACAAACTCGCCTTTTTGCTGCTGGTTCCACAGCAATAGCGGCGCTTATCTTTCTGGTATTGACGGTAGACAGTCATCGCCAGTTTCCAGAATTGACCAATACCGATCAGCTTACGGATGAAGTTGTCCGGGGGCAGGATGTCTGGCATGCCAATAATTGCATCAACTGCCATACCCTGCTGGGTGAGGGTGCTTATTACGCGCCGGACCTGACCAAGATCACAAAAATGCGGGGTACACCATATCTCACGGCCTTCCTCAAGGATCCGGCCCAGTTCTATGATGAGGAGCGTCATCGCCGGCTCATGCCCAATCCCAATCTTTCTGATGACGAAATTTCCGATGTCATTGCCTTCATGGATTGGGTGGCGAATGTCGACAACCAGGGCTGGCCGCCGCGACCCATTCTGGTCAGTGGCAGCTCCCTGCCCGGGGCGGATCTGAGCGTGGCCCAGCAGGCCGGGCGCGGCAAGGAGCTGCCGCCTGGCGCGACACCGGTCAAGGAAGGCAATGATCCGGTGGCGCTGGGCGAAGCCGTCTTCCGGTCCGCTACGCCAGCATGCAATGCCTGCCACTCCATTGCGCCTGGAGTCAACATGGCAGGGCCGACCCTGGCGGGGCTGGCCGAGCGCGCAGAAGGCATTATTGATTCCACCGAGTACGAAGGCCATGCCACTACGCCCGAGGAATTCATTCTGGAATCCATTGTTGATCCCAGCATTTATCTGCATCCCGGGGAAATGTACTCGGCCAATGGTGTCTCTTTCATGCCGGACACGTATGGCGACTCACTGAGCGACGAAGAGCTTGAGCATCTTGTTGCCTATCTCGCCAGTATCAAATAAACAAGTGGGGAACCGTCATGCGCTATAAATCACAAGCCGTTGTCTATTGGTACTTCGCGCTAGCACTCATACTATTTGGATTGCAATTGGTATTTGGCCTGTTGTCAGCCAGTAAATATCTGGGTCCGGATCCTTTGCTGGATGTCATGGCCTTTGATGTCACCAAAACCGTTCATACCAATCTGCTTATCGTATGGTTGCTCACGGGTTTCATGGGCGCGACCTATTGGCTGGTGTGTGATGAATCCCGCAGCGAGCTGTATAGCCCCCGGCTTGCCTATATCCAGCTCATTCTCTGGACAGCCATGGGTGTTACCGCGGTGGTGGGCTATCTGTTTGGCTATGGCACCGGCAACAAGATGCTTGAACAGCCCTTGCCGCACAAGCTCGTGATTGTCGTGGTCATGCTGATGTTTTTATATAATGTCGGGATGACCATCAAGCGATCTGGCCGCTTTACCACAACAGAAGGCGTGCTGCTGCTGGGTCTGGGCAGTTCGGCACTGTTGTATCTGCCGGCACTGTTGCACTACGAGAACTATATCGTCTCCATTTTCTATCGCTGGTGGACCATTCACCTGTGGGTAGAAGGCGTATGGGAAATGATCCAGGCGTCATTTCTGGCTTATCTGCTGATCCGTCTGTCGGGGGCAGATCGCGAAATCATGGAGAAATGGCTGTACGTGATTGTCGGGCTGGTCTTTATTGCCGGCATCCTGGGCACCGCCCACCATTACTACTGGATTGGCGTCCCGCACTACTGGCTGCCACTGGGCGGTTTCTTCAGCGCCCTGGAACCCCTGGCTCTGCTGGGCATGGCCATGTATGCCTATTACGCCATGCGGCGCTCCGGCTTGCGTCATCCCAACACCCTGGCCCTGCACTGGACGCTGGGCAGCGCCATCTTTGGCCTGTTTGGTGCCGGTCTTCTGGGGCTGGCCCATACGTTTCCCGATATCAACAAATGGACGCACGGCACGCTGATCACGGCCATGCATGGCCATGCCGCGTTCTACGGCGCCTATGCCATGATCGTGCTGGCCATGATTTCCTACATTCTGCCGCATCTGGTGCATGATCGGCGCATAGAGGGTTCCGCCGTGGGCTACTGGGCCTTCTGGATGCAGATCAGCGGTATGTTCGGCATGACGCTTTCCTTTGCCACGGCCGGGATCGGGCAAGTCTACCTTGAGCGCGTGCTGGGCATTGGTTATCTGGATGTTCAACTCAAGATCCAGATCCATCTGGTCATGCTGATTGCCTGTGCAACCCTGTTTGCCATTGGGGTGGGTCTGTACATTTATGATTTCTTTCGCCATGTGCCGCGGCTGGATCTGATCGAGACAGAAGAAGATAACAACTATGCAACGCCCGTCACTGAGCCGGGGGCCTGAATGCACGTGTCATCATCATCAGAAGGCATTTTGGCCCAGCACGCGATGCCGTCTGTTCAGGACGAACCGTATTACGTTGCCGGTGCAGACGAGGTCGCCGTGTTCGAGCAGTGCCACCAGCATCAGCTGGCCGTCATGATCAAGGGACCGACAGGCTGTGGCAAGACCCGGTTTGTCGAGCACATGGCATGGCGGCTGCAGCGCCCGCTGATCACCATATCCTGTCACGATGATCTCACTGCCAGTGACCTGGTCGGGCGGTTTCTGATTCAGCATGACCGGACCGTCTGGCAGGACGGTCCGCTGGCGGTGGCGGCCCGTCAAGGAGCCATCTGTTATCTGGACGAGGTGGTAGAGGCACGGCAAGATACCGTGGTGGTGCTGCATTCGCTGACGGACCACCGGCGTACCATTGCTCTGGAAAAAACGGGTGAGCTCATCACGGCGGCGCCTGGTTTTCAACTGGTGGTTTCCTACAACCCTGGTTATCAGCGCATGCTGAAAGACATGAAGCCCAGTACCCGACAGCGTTTTGTGGCGCTGGAATTTGATTTTCCGCCTGAGAGAACCGAAACCGCCATTGTGGCGCACGAGGGCGGCGTGGATGCCTTGGTGGCCGGCAATCTGGTCACCCTGGCGCATCAGTTGCGGGGCCTGCGCGACAGGGGCCTGGCCGAAGTGCCCAGCACACGCCTGCTGATTGCCGCAGCACGGCTGCACGCAGGCGGCATTGCGCTTGAACGCGCCTGCGAGCTCGCTGTTGTCGCCCCCCTGTCTGACGATGACACCCTGATTGCCGCCATGAATGATCTGATCAACCTGACATTGAGGCGCTAAGCCATGGCTGAAGCTGAAGACGTCCTCAGCGATGTGGCGCGGCAGGCCACGATTCAGGTTCAGGGACTGTGGCGTCGCCGCCGTCATGACCCGGACGCGCCGTCGACCGTTCGGCTGGCGGAGGTGGCCG
>DATGUI010000142.1:0-13346 GCA_035301405.1 Burkholderiaceae bacterium | reverse complement strand
TAGCGGTGCCGAGGCCACCCACGCGGATGGCCCGCATGTAGGGACGACCGTATTGACGGCATTGATCGGGGGTTTCATCACCATGAAACTGAAGGAGATCAGGCTGGACGGCGTTGACCACAGCTTCTACCTCAGCCGGTGATGCATTCACAAACAGGGCCGTTACGCTTACAAAGGCCGGGACATGCTGACGCAATGCAACGGCTTGTTCGATGGTGACTGCCCGCTTGCTGGCGGGATAGAACACCAGACCGATGGCATCAGCGCCCACCCGGGCAGCCGCCATGATGTCCTGGGAACGGGTCAGGCCACACACCTTGATGCGAGTGCGATTATTCAAAACCAAAGCCTCCGTCATCATCACCGTAACCGTAGGAATCCGATCCATAGGCGCTGCCCGTGCCAAAGTCCACAGTGGCCGGATCCACCTGGGTGCCCGTCTGCTTGTAGTGCGTGACCATGCCGGGGAAGATCATGACCGCAGCAACCATGGCCAGCTGAATGACGATGAAGGGGACGGAACCCCAGTAGATCTGGCCGGTGGTAATACGCGGGATGAGCTTGCCGGTGACGCGATCACGGTAATCGTCGCGGGGCGCCACCGAGCGCAGGTAGAACAGTGCAAAGCCAAATGGCGGGTGTACAAAGGAAGTCTGCATGTTGACGGCAAGCAGAATACCGAACCAGATAAGGTCAATACCCAGGGCATCGGCTGCGGGGGCCAGCAATGGCACGATGATGAAGGCGAGTTCGAAGAAGTCCAGGAAAAAGGCCAGCAAGAAGGTGAGGATGCTGACGACAATAAGAAAACCCCATTGCCCACCAGGGACGCCAATGAGCAGGTCCTTGACCCAGAGATCACCGTTGATGCCGCGAAAGCTCAGGCTGAAAATGGTGGAGCCCACGAGAATGAACACCACAAAACACGACAGCTTGGTGGTGGTGTCCATGGCCTGACGCAGCAGTGTCAGGCTGAAACGGCCACGGGAGATGGCCATGACAAGGGCCCCGACGGCCCCCATGGCGCCGCCCTCGGTGGGCGTGGCCAGGCCGATGAAGATGGTCCCCAGCACCAGAAAGATCAGAAACAGGGGCGGAATCATGACAAAGGTGACGCGTTCGGCAATGGGCGACAGCAGCCCCAGGCCGGCATAGCGGTTGACAAGCGCCATGATCCACGCCGCCATGCCCCATATGAGCAGCGTGACCACAACCCTTTCGTCAACAGGCACCTGGGTGTGCGAACTGAAATAATGCTGGGTGCTGAACCAGGCAATGGCCGACGCTACCAGCGTGAGTACAGTCAGCGACTTGAGCCCGCGCGTGCCGTCGGGCTTTTCGTAGACACGGGCTTCGGGGGGTAGCGCGGGTGCGCTGCCGGGGCGCAACAATGACAACAGCACGACATACAGGATGTAGCTTCCCGCCAGGAGAATGCCGGGCACCATGGCTGCACGATACATGTCGCCGATGGAGCGGCTGAGCTGGTCGGCCAGGATGATGAGCACCAGCGAGGGCGGGATGATTTGCGACAGTGTGCCGGAGGCTGCGATGACCCCGGTGGCAAGCCGGCGATCATAGCCATACCGCAGCATGATGGGCAGTGAGATCAACCCCATGGAGATGACGGAAGCCGAGACCACGCCCGTGGTTGCCGCCAGCATGGCGCCGACCACGACCACGGCAATGGCCAGCCCGCCGCGCAGCGCACCAAACAGCTGACCAATGGTTTCGAGGAGATCTTCGGCCATGCCGGAGCGCTCGAGAATAAGCCCCATCAGGGTAAAAAACGGCACTGCCAGCAGGGTATCGTTGGAAACAATGCCGTAGATGCGTTGCGGCAAGGCCTGAAACAACGACGGCTGCATGAGGTCAAAGTTGATGGCCACCAGCCCGTACAAAATACCGGTAGCCGCCAGCGTGAACGCAACCGGGAAACCCAGCAGCAGAAACAGGATCAGGTTGGCAAACATGATCGGTGCGAGGTTATCAATGATGAAGACCATCATGATTGCACCTTGTTGTCCGGTTCGACGGATGGGGTGTCCGGGCTGGCATCAGCCATTTCACGGATCTCTTCAGCGAGCTGCTCTTCGGCTGAGGCGCCGCTGGGGCGGGCCAGAGGATCAGGCCCTGCGCCCGTCAGAAAGGCGATGCACTTGATCAGGTGGGATACGCCTGCCAGGATGAGGAGTGAAAACCCCACGGGCAGCAACAATTTGACGGGCCAGCGTATCAGCCCGCCGGTGTTGGATGACTGCTCCATGAACACCACGGATTTATAGAAAAACGGAACCGACAGCCACAGCACGAGGCCAAAGGCAGGCAGCAGAAAGAACACGATGCCGATGATTTCTATGATGATCTGCGTGCGGCGTGAAAACATCTGGGATACCACATCGACCCGGACGTGTTCATTCTTCAGAAAGGTATAGCCCGATGCCAGCAGAAAGATGGCCCCGAACAGGTACCATTGCAGCTCCAGCCAGGCGTTGGAGCTGATGTGGAAGGTTTTTCGGATCACCGCATTGGTGGCGCTGACCAGCACGACAACCAGTGTCAGCCAGGTGACGGCACGCCCGACCATGCTGTTGAGCGTGTCAATCCAGTGAGACAGCCGCAAGAGTAGTTTCATGAGGAAGGCGGAGTGGATGGAGCAGAAATAATGGAGGATGAAACAGAAAGATTCTACCGTATCGCATCGTTTGGGGCATGTTAGGACATGCCCCTATATGCGCGGGGCATCAATGGATATTCCCGTCAGGGCGTGCAATCGCTCTGACCATGGCTGCCGGGGCAATCCGTGGTCGGCCGGATAATTCACATCAGCCAGATACAGGCCACTGGCAGCAAATGTGGGTGCGGCAAGACGCCGATCACGCTGCTCAAGCAAGTCGGATATCCACTCAGGAGAGTGCCTGGCCTGCCCGATGCTGATCAAGGCCCCCATGATATTGCGCACCATATGGTGCAAAAAAGCGTTGGCGTGAAAGACAAACAAGAAATATGGAGCCTGCTCGATGATGTCAAGCTGATGCAAGGTACGGTTGGGATGAGTTGCCTGACATTGCGACGAACGAAAGCTGCTGAAATCATGATGACCCACCAGAGATCGGGCCGCTGCCTGCATGGGAGCCAGCTGCAATGGCCGATACACCCAGCCCACGCGCTTGGCCATGAATGGGCTGGCTATGGGATGATTTCTGACCACATACAAGTAAGTCCGGGAACGGGCGCTGAAACGTGCATGAAACCCTTCTGAAACAGGATGCGCCCACTGCACCCGGATGGTGTCCGGCAACGCGCTGTTCAACCCGCGCACCCAGGACTGCTGACTGCGTTGCACCGGGGTGTCAATATGCACCACCTGCTGCAGTGCGTGCACACCCGTATCGGTTCGGCCAGCACAGACCGCCATGCAGGGACGACCGACAAAATGGTGCAGCGCCTGCTGCAAGGTGTCCTGGATGGTTTGACCACAAGGCTGGGTCTGCCAGCCACGGTAGAGGCTGCCTTCGTAACCCAGACCCAGGGTTATTCTGGTATGGCCTTCAGGAAGATCGTGGGCCATTGCCGCCCGTGGGTGGGTTCAGATCAAGATTGATCTGATCAAGCTTTTCCTGCACCATTTCTGGTGTGATGGCCGAAGCCTGGTTGGCCTGACGCCGGCTGGCAAGCCAGAACATCCATGCCATCAGGGCAACGACCAGACCCAGTCCGACCGCCAGTACGGCATAAATGTGTTTCCAGAGCCAGCCCCCCAAGCCTTGGGGTTCAAGACTCTGAACAGCTGCCGGCGCGGGCGACAGGGCCGAAGGTGAAGATTTCTCGGAAGCGTCGGCGGCATCCTTCTGATCGGATGCGTCAGCCTTGTCAGATGGCGCCGCAGCAGATGGGGTGGATGAATCGGTATCCCTGTCTTCAGCAGTGGACGCCATAGTGGGCGTTTCTGGCGTGCTCGGCTCGCGCACCTCCGACGCACCGGGGTCAACCTCTGCTGGCTCGGCGGTTGCAGGCGGTGCATCGTCACCCACGCGGGCTTCTTCGGATGCTTCGTCAGAGGAAGCCTGACCTTGCTCGGCGGGCGTCTCGCCCTCCTCCTCTTCGTCCCCCTTGGTGGCTTCGGACACCGCCGTCGCCACATCACTGAGGGATTGACGCAACTCTTGTGCACCATCCAGGACCAGGTCCTTGGCTGCCTCACCTTGTGATTGCAGGGCCCGGTTCAGATTTTTTACGTTCTCTTCCAGCTGGGAAACCCGCTCCTGGGCGTCAGCAATGGCCTTTGATTCAGCCACCCTATCGTCATCAGTGCCTCCGGCGGGCATGTCGGTGCTACTGCTGCCGTTGTCCACGTCAGCACCGCTGCGCTGGGCCTCTGACTCGGGTGTCTCAGCCGCGTTGGCCTCGGACATGACCCCCAGTGAACCGGATCCGCCCTCTTGCACTTCTGCATGACTTTGAACGCCGGCGATATCAACGGGCGCGTCTGGCACGGGGGTGGCCCCGGCATCACCGGAGACCGTTTCTGTGGATGAGCGACTGCCGGCTGCCTCTGCCTGGTGGGGTGCTGGCGCGCTGGACAATCGGAGCTGATCCTGAGTCTGGGCCGGTGCGGTGGGCTCGGTAGCAGCAGACGGGCCGGCGGAATTGTCCGTTGTCTGTGGTTCGTCCAACGGTACGGAACCGTCGGGCACAGCGGCATCGTCAGCAGCCGGGGCGTTATCCGCTTCGGCAGATTCGGAGGCGTCCTCTGACGGGGGCCGGGAGTCAATCAATGCATCGTCTGTTGTGTCGACATCGGTATCGTCCGGGGTAGAAGCATCGGCTTCAGCCGCCTCATCAGGTTGCGGGGCTGGCCCGGATGTATCTTGCCGGGCAGCGCCCTCCCCGGTATCGATGGCCTGAGGGTCATCGTCGATGACGTCATCGACGCGACGCCCCTGCTCAAACGCCACCACATGCTGATGAAACAGCCGTCGGGCGGCACGATCAGACAGCGCACTGAGCGCCTCGCTGTCGGGCATGGCGAGTGTGGCACCCGCCCGAACCAGGTTGACGTTGTCATCAATGAAGGCTTGCGGGTTGGCCCGCAACAAGGCCATCATCAGCTGATATTCGGAAATGCCTGCCACGGCATGACGCTGGGCAATGGCGAACATGGTGTCGCCTGGACGCACGGTAACCGCCGACGCGGAGGACGCCGCGACGCTGGCTCCAGCGCCTGCCGCAGGCCGCCTCTGGACCCCGGATGCAGGGGTTGCGGCAGGCGTACGCACCACTGCCGAATCGGTTTGCGCAAGCAGGCTGACCTGATAGCGCTGTTCGCCCGCCGCAGAACGTACGTCAAGGAGAAGATCAGCCACTGGCTGATTGAACACTTCTGCCGAACTGACCTGCAGTACATGGCCGGCCCCTGCGGGACCGGGGACGAGTTGAATGTCCAGGCTATCCAGTGGTACCGGGGGAGTCAGACCGGCATCCTGCCAGGCAGTGGCCCGTGCGGGCTCGGCATGCAGGGTGTCGGCCTCCGTTGCAGACAGGTCCGCAACGGGGATTTCGATATGCAGGGGCTGCCCGGCCTGCGACACCAGGCGAGAATGCCCGAGTTGTGCCGCGTGCGGTGCGGACACGGCCAGCAAAGCCGCCACGATCGCCAGCCCTGCAGCCGCTTGTACGGGTGGACGGGAGGCGGAAGCGTGACGGATGCCAGACATGGCTAGAGCTCGCCCAGGACGATGCGGAGCATGCGGCGGATGGGCTCGGCCGCCCCCCACAGCAGCTGATCGCCAACCGTGAAGGCACTGAGATACTCATTGCCCATGGAAAGCTTGCGCAAGCGGCCAACCGGGATGTCCATGGTGCCTGTCACGGCTACGGGCGTGAGCTGTTCCATGGTGGCTTCTTTCTCGTTGGGGACGACTTTGGCCCACGCCGAGCCCTCGCGGATGATGTCCGTGATTTCATCCAGGGGCAGATTCTGACGCAGCTTGATGGTCAGCGCCTGGCTGTGGCTGCGCATGGCACCGATACGCACGCACAGGCCATCGATGGGGATGGCATCCTTGTCAAAGCCGGGGCCACGGCCCAGGATACGGTTGGTTTCGACGGAGCCCTTCCATTCTTCACGGGACACGCCATCATCCAGCTGGGAATCAATCCAGGGGATGAGGTTGCCGGCCAGCGGCACACCAAAGTGCTCGTGCGGCAGGCTGCTGTCCTGCTGGGCCGCCAGGACGCCACGGTCAATATCCAGAATGGCGGAGGCGGGATCATCCAGCAGTGGCTTGATCGCCTGATTGACCAGGCCGAACTGGGTGAGCAGTTCGCGCATGTGCTGGGCGCCACCGCCCGATGCCGCCTGATACGTCATGGAGCTCATCCACTCGATGTGGTCGTGCACGAACAGCCCACCCAGCCCCATGAGCATGCAACTCACCGTGCAGTTGCCGCCGACAAACGCCTTGATGCCGCGCTTGATGCCTGCATCAATGATGGGGCGGTTGATGGGGTCCAGGACAATGAGGGCGTCCTCATCCATGCGCAGCGTGCTGGCTGCGTCAATCCAGATGCCGGACCAGCCGGCGTCACGCAACTTGGGATAGACCGCCGAGGTGTAGTCACCCCCTTGGGCGGTCATGATGATGGGCAGCTTCTTGAGCGTTTCAATATCGTAGGCATCTTGCAGCGGGCCGCTGCCATCGGCCCATTCGGGCGCCTGCCCGCCTGCATTGCTGGTAGAGAAGAAAACGGGCTGGAACAGGGAAAAATCGTTTTCATCACGCATGCGCTGCATCAGCACAGATCCAACCATGCCGCGCCAGCCAACGAGTCCAACTGTTTGGCTCATGTCAATTCCATAAGAAAATTCAAAGAATTATCGCTATTTTAATGCTTTCAGGACAGCGTCGCCCATTTCGGAGGTAGATACGGGCTGCGTCGAGTCATCGGCCAGATCGGCGGTGCGCAGTCCTTGTGCCAGCACATCTGCCACGGCGGCCTCGATCCGATCAGCCAGCACGCCTGCATCCAGAGAGTAACGCAGCATCATGGCGGCCGACAAAATGGTGGCCAGCGGATTGGCGCTGCCCTGACCGGCAATGTCGGGGGCCGAGCCATGAATGGGCTCATACAGCCCCTGGCTGGAGGCATTCAGGGACGCGGAAGGCAGCATGCCGATGGAGCCAGTCAGCATGGCAGCCGCGTCAGACAGTATGTCTCCGAACAGGTTGCCCGTCACGATGACATCAAACGCCTTGGGCGCGCGCACCAGTTGCATGGCGGCGTTGTCTACATACATGTGAGACAACTCGATGCCAGGGTAGTTCTTGGCCACGTCAGTAACGACATCGCGCCACAACTGGGAGGTTTCAAGCACATTGGCCTTGTCCACACTGCACAACCGGCCACCGCGCTTGCCCGCCGCCTGAAAGGCGACCTCGGCAATGCGCCGGATTTCGCTTTCGGCGTAGTGCATGGTGTCAAAGCCCTGCTTGTCTCCAGTAAAGGGCCCCTCGGACAAGGTGCGTATGCCACGAGGCTGGCCGAAATAGATGTCGCCAGTCAGTTCGCGTACGATCAGGATGTCCAGCCCGGCCACGAGGTCAGGCTTGAGCGACGAGGCATCGGCCAGCTCCGGAAACAGCATGGCTGGCCGGAAATTGGCAAACAGGCCCATTTCGCGACGCAAGCCCAGTATGGCTTGCTCGGGCCGCAGGGCGCGTTCCAGCTGGTCGTATTTCCAGTCACCGACGGCGCCAAACAAAACGGCGTGCGATGACTTGGCCAGTGCCAGCGTCTCGGGCGGCAGGGGATGGCCGTGGGCATCGTATGCCGTCCCGCCGACGGCGGCGGTCTGGAAGGTCAGGTCAATGGGCAGGGCCTGCAATACGCGCACGGCCTGCTCGACAATTTCGGGCCCGATGCCGTCACCGGGCAATACTGCAATTTGATAGGTCATAGGTTTGTGTTGCCCGCCCTGGTTCAGGCGCCAGCCGGGCCGGACACCAGCCATGGATGCTGTGCCAGGCGTTGTTCTTCAAATGCGCGGATCTTGTCAGCGTGCTGCAGGGTCTGGCCGATGTCATCCAGGCCGTTCAGCAAGCTGTGCTTGCGATAGGTGGTAATCTCGAACGGCAGCTTGCGGCCATCAGGCGTGATGACGTGCTGGGACGGCAGATCGATGGACAGGGAATACCCTTCTGTACCATCGACATCAGCAAACAGCTGGTTGACCTCTTCTTCGGGTAGCACGATGGCCAGCAGGCCATTCTTGAAGCTGTTGTTGAAGAAGATGTCGGCAAACGATGGCGCAATGACCGCACGAAAACCGAACTGGGTCAGTGCCCAGGGGGCGTGTTCACGGCTGGAACCACAACCAAAGTTGCGTCGGGCCAGCAGAATGGAAGCGCCCTGATAGCGTGGCTTATTGAGCACGAAATCGGGGTTGAGCGGGCGCTTGCTGTTGTCCATGCCGGGTTCGCCATGATCCAGATAGCGCAGCGGATCGAACAGGTTGGGTCCGAAACCGGTCCGCTTGATGGATTTGAGAAACTGCTTGGGGATGATGAGATCCGTGTCCACATTGGCACGGTCAAGCGGGGCAACCAGGCCCTGGTGAGTAGTAAATGCCTGCATGATGACTTCCTAAGCTAAATTCCGTACGTCGGTGAAATGGCCGGCAATGGCCGCTGCTGCTGCCATGGCCGGGCTGACCAGATGGGTACGGCCGCCGTAGCCCTGACGCCCTTCAAAGTTGCGGTTGGATGTTGACGCACAGCGCTCGCCAGGCTCGAGGCGGTCGGCATTCATGGCCAGGCACATGGAGCAGCCCGGTTCGCGCCACTCGAAACCCGCTTCCACGAAGATTTTGTCCAGACCCTCTTCTTCGGCCTGTTTCCGGACCAGACCCGAACCGGGCACCACCATGGCCCGCGTGACGTTGTCGGCGACTTTCTTGCCCCGGGCGACCGCCGCAGCAGCGCGCAGGTCTTCAATGCGAGCGTTGGTGCAGGAGCCGATGAATACCTTGTCGATATGGATATCGGACATGGGCATATTGGCCGTCAGACCCATGTATTCGAGGGCCCGCTCGATACCGTGCCGGCGGGTGGGATCGGCTTCGTTCTGCGGATCGGGCACCCGGCCTTCGACCGAGACCACCATTTCCGGAGAAGTGCCCCAACTGACCTGAGGGGTCACCTGCGTCGCATCTATCTCGACGACGCGATCAAACGCGGCCCCGTCGTCGGAAACCAGAGTGCGCCAATATTCAACGGCCTGATCCCAGAGCTCGCCAGACGGGGCGTAGGGACGACCACGGAAGTATTCGATGGTCTTGTCGTCGACGGCCACCATGCCCGAACGTGCACCGGCTTCGATGGCCATGTTGCAGACGGTCATGCGCCCTTCCATGGACAATGACTGCATGGTGGGGCCGCCGAACTCGATGGCGTAGCCTGTGCCGCCGGCTGTACCAATCTGCCCGATGATGTAGAGCACGAGGTCTTTGGCAGTGCAGCCAAAAGGCAGCTTTCCATCCACGCGGACCAGCATGTTCTTGCTCTTTTTCATGAGCAAGGTTTGTGTGGCCAGCACGTGCTCGACTTCGGACGTGCCAATGCCAAAGGCCAATGCACCCATGGCGCCGTGCGTGCTGGTGTGGGAGTCACCGCAGACCACCGTCATGCCAGGCAGGGTAGCGCCCTGCTCGGGCCCGATGATATGTACGATGCCCTGACGCAAGTCCGTCATGCGGAACTGGGTAATGCCATACTTGGCACAGTTTTCGTCCAGGGTGTCGACCTGCAGCTTGGCAATAGGGTCGTCAATGCCCTGGGCACGACCTAGCGTGGGAACGTTGTGATCCGACACCGCCAGATTGGCACTGATACGCCACGGCTGGCGACCTGCCAGCTCCAGCCCTTCAAATGCCTGAGGGCTTGTGACTTCATGCAGCAGATGCTTGTCGATATAAAGCAGACAGGTGCCATCGGCATCCTGATGCACCACGTGGGCGTCCCACAGTTTGTCGTACAGAGTTTGTGCCATAGAAGATTTCAGTTAATATACGTAAGGAAAGAACACTATTCTATTATGCCAGTGACCGCGCATGCAGAGGATATTCAATGGCGTCCCTGCTCATACAGGGGCATCACGCGGTCGATGGCCAGACGCAGATCGGCCATGCGACTGGCCGGCGAGGGGTGCGTCGATAAAAACTCGGGCTGGCCTGCGCCCCCTGCTTCTGACATTTTTTGCCAGAGCGTAAGGGCAGCGCGTGGATCATAGCCGGCACGAGCGGCCAGTTCGACACCAATGCGATCGGCTTCGGCTTCGTGGCTGCGGCTGTTGGGCAGGGTAAACATCACCTTGCTCAACTGACCGCCCAGATCGGCCGTGGCAGGCATGCCTGTGACCGCAGCCAATACCGACAGACCCATGCTGGTTGCCATCTGCTGCGAAACCTGCTCGCGGGCGTGCTCGCGCAGCGCATGAGCAATTTCGTGACCCAGTACTGCAGCCAGCTCGGCATCGGTGGGCTCCAGCTTTTCGATGAGGCCGCTGTGGATGGCCATTTTTCCGCCGGGCATGCACCAGGCGTTGATGCTGTCATCATTCAGCACATGGATTTCCCAGGGCCACTGCGCCGCATCCGGACGAAAGGCGCCGACCTGCGCCACCAGACGGCGGGTAATGTCCTGAACACGACTGACTTGCGCGGAGCTGGCATCCAGCTGCCCCTTGGAGCGTGCCTGGGACAGTGTCTGGCTATATTGCTGGACCGCGGTTTCCCTGAGCGCAGATTCGGAGACCAGCCCTGACATGTATTGCTTGCGCTCGATGCCGACGGAACCGGACTGGGTGGTCTGGACGGGTGCGCACGCCGTGAGAAGACCCGCCACACCAATCAGCCCCACAGCGGCCGCCCTACACAGATATTGACGCTTCAACATAATGTTTGTCCTTATCCTTGCCCGCACTGTGCGCGGTGCCTGAGCGCATGATCCATGAGCACCAGCGCCACCAGCGCTTCGATGATGGGTGTGGCACGTATGCCGACACAGGGATCATGACGGCCAAAGGTTTGTACCTCGACGGCTTCGTTCTCGGTGTTGACGGAGGGCCGTGCCAGACGAATGCTTGAAGTGGGCTTGATGGCCACCGACGCCCGGATGGGCTGGCCAGTGGAGATGCCTCCCAGCACACCCCCTGCATGGTTGCTGAGAAAGCCATCGGGCGTCATGGTATCACCATGTTCGGATCCATGTTGCGAGACAGCGCCAAAACCACTGCCGATGGATACCCCCTTGACGGCGTTCAGACCCATGAGTGCATGCGCAAGGCTGGCGTCCAGCCTGTCATAGATCGGCTGCCCCCAGCCCGCAGGCAGGTTCTCGGCAATCACTTCCAGACGTGCTCCGATAGAGTCGCCCCGACGACGCAGGTCGTCCATGAAGGCTTCAAGCTCGGCCACCACACTGGCATTGGGAGCATAAAACGGGTTGTTGGAAACCGGCTCCCATGACTCAAAAGGGATGACAATCGGGCCAAGCTGGCTCATGTAACCGCGGATTTGCGTCTGATACTGCATGGACAGCCATTTCTTGGCGATGGCGCCAGCGGCGACGGTGGGTGCCGTCAGGCGCGCCGACGAGCGGCCCCCGCCATGGGGATCGCGCCGGCCATATTTCTTCCAATAGGTGTAATCGGCATGACCGGGTCGAAACGCCTGGCTGATATTGTCGTAATCGTTGCTGCGGGCATCTGTGTTGCGGATCAGCAAGGCAATGGGCGTACCCGTGGTCTGACCCTGATAGAGTCCGGACAGGATTTCGACCTGATCGGGCTCGCGGCGCTGGGTTACATGGCGTGAGGTACCTGGCCGGCGACGATCCAGCTCGGCCTGAATATCTTGTGGTGACAGCGCCAACCCAGGCGGGCAGCCATCAACAACGGCGCCGATGGCCGGGCCGTGTGATTCACCAAAATTGGTCACACGAAACAGGGTTCCAAAAGTATTGCCTGACATGTTCTTGCGTTCATTCCGGTTGGTCAGTGAGGGTACGGCCAAAAACCGCCACCTGCTCGATTATCGCATTATCTGCCTGCTTTCAGGAGGAACAGCTCAAGGCCGCCACTGCCTCGTCGGGCGCAGGCGGCTGCGCATACGCCTCGAAACCGGGCCGGGCTGCAAACGGGTAGCGCAGCAGGGACAGCAGTGTGTCGATTTCGGAAGCGTCCCCCCGCTCGGCCGCATCAATGGCCTGCTGGGCAAGATGATTGCGCAAGACATAGACGGGATTGACCGCCTGCATCTGCTGGCGCCGTTGCGATATGGGCTGCCCTTCGGCATCCACCCTTGCCCGATAGGCATCCAGCCAGTTGCGCGCTGCCTCGCCATCATCAAAATACGAAATAAACGTATCCGGGTGCTCGGGCGCTTCGGCAAGACGCAAGAAGCTCAGGGTGAAGTCCGACCGGTTCTCGTGCAGCAGCCGCCACCAGTTGTCCATCAGCGTGTCGTCATCAGGTTGCCAGTGCTGCAGACCCAGCTTGGCCAGCATGCGCTGACGATAGCTGTCCAGAAACTCGGCTTCATAGGGTGTGATGGCCTGCTTGAGCTCGTCAGACGACGGGCCCAGTGCCATCAGGCTGCCGGCCAGGCGATGCAGGTTCCAGTAGGCCACCGAGGCCTGTGCATGCCAGGCGTAGCGTCCCTGGGTGTCGGTCAGGTTGCAGATATGGTTGGCCTGGAAGGCATCCATGAACCCGTAAGGGCCGTAGTCTATGGTCAGACCCAGCACGGACATGTTGTCGGTATTCATGACACCATGGCAAAAGCCGACGGTCAGCCACTGGGCAATGAGACGCGCCGTCCGCCTGGCCACTTGCTCCAGGAAGCACAACACCACATCCGGCTGGCTGGCCGCATCCCCGGCAGCGGTACGTCGACAATCCGGATAGAAGCGGTCAATGACGTGATCCAGCAACACCTTCAGGTGATCAGGCTGACGGGCAAAGTGCTCGAACGTTCCGAAGCGAACAAACGAAGGCGAGGTACGCAATATGATGGCGGCCGTCTCCACCGTTTCCCGGTAGACGGGATCATCAGACACCACCATGCCCAGGGCGCGGGTGGTGGGTATGCCCAGGCCGTGCATGGCTTCACTGGCCAGGTACTCCCTGACTGTCGAACGCAATACGGCCCGGCCATCGCCCATGCGGGAATAAGGCGTGCGTCCCGAACCTTTCAGCTGCAGCTCGACCGGACCTTCGGGGGTGGAGATTTCACCCAGCAGATGGGCACG
This sequence comes from Burkholderiaceae bacterium, assembly GCA_035301405.1. Taxonomy (GTDB): domain Bacteria; phylum Pseudomonadota; class Gammaproteobacteria; order Burkholderiales; family Burkholderiaceae_B; genus JAJYRX01. The sequence goes on along the minus strand of DATGUI010000142.1, from coordinate 36 downwards.
CCCATCGCCAAGCTGCCCGGCCCAGACGCCAAACTG
>DATGUI010000141.1:0-10440 GCA_035301405.1 Burkholderiaceae bacterium | reverse complement strand
GACATTACCGGCATAGGGGTGACGGCAGTCTGCCAGAAAGGCATGAGCAAGAGCTATCAGGTCAATGAACTGTTTGATGCGCTTACGGTGCGCCAGAATATCCTGATGTCGGTATTGGGCCAGAAGCGTGGCGAGTTCCGTTTTGATGCTCTGGTCAATCTGGACGCCAATCAGGCGTACCTGGACCAGGTTGACGCCGCCATGGCACTGGTGGAGCTATCCAGCCGAGCCGACACACCCATACACGAATTGTCGTATGGCGAGAAGCGGCGCGTCGAGATTGGTCTGGCCCTGGCTACAGGAGCAAACGTATTGCTGCTCGACGAGCCGCTGGCCGGCATGAGTCCGGAAGAGCGTGTCCATACCGTTGCCCTGTTGAAAGAAATCCGCAAGGGCCGCAGCGTGCTCATTGTCGAACACGACATGGATGCCATGTTCGAGCTCGCCGACCAGATTACCGTGCTCTACGACGGCAATTTCCTGGCCGAAGGCACGCCTGACGAAATCAGCCAGAGCACTAAGGTTCAAGAGGCCTACCTTGGAGGGATAGAGGAATGACGCTGCTGGACGCACAGGGCATCAACACGTTTTATGGCGATTCGCATATCCTGTTTGATGTTGACATCCGTGTTCAAAGGAACGAGGTGGTCGCCCTGCTGGGGCGCAATGGTGCGGGCAAGTCGACCCTGCTCAAGACACTGGCCGGTGCCGTGGAGGCATCTTCCGGCACCATACATTTCGACGGCCAGCCCATCCATGCTGCGCCGGCCCACGAAATTGCCCGCCGGGGCCTGCAGCTGGTGCCCGAAGAGCGCTGGGTATTTGGCGGCATTACCGTGCACGAGAACCTGCAGCTGGCTGCCATGACGGCAGACCAGCCGCTGGACTACGCCGAGATCTACCGGACATTTCCTCGCCTTGACGAGCGAAGATACAATCGGGGCAGGGAGCTGTCTGGCGGCGAACAGCAGATGGTTGCCATTGCGCGGGCAATGATACGCGACGCCAGACTGATCTTTCTCGATGAGCCTTTCGAAGGCCTGGCACCCCTGTTTGTCCGCGACCTGATGGCCGTGTGTCAGCAGCTTGCCGAACAGGGTCGCAGCATCATACTCGTTGAACAAAACGTAGCGGCGGCGTTGTCCATGGCAACGCGCTGCTATTTGTTGAATACCGGCCATATGGTGTTTGAGGGCACGGCACAAGAACTGCAAAGCCAGCCCCAGATCATGAGCCGTTACCTCGGCGCTGCAGCCTGAGACCGCTGCAACAACATAACAAGAACAGCGTTCTGCCCGGGCCTGCTTGCCGGTCCCCACAGGAGGGTGATCGTGGTTTTGTCATCTCGTTCACATGACATCGCCAGAGACAGGTTCATGGCAGCGCAGGCACTTGCCATGAACCAGGGCGAGAATAACCAGAGGCATACCCGTGAGGGCAGCCGACTGATGTTTTCTTCAAATGGCCTGGTGGGGGTATACAGCTCCATCGGGCACTGGGTCGTGCCGCCTTTTGTCGTGCTGCGGCTGGGGCCGGGTGTGTCTTATCGAGTCCACTCGCTGGACAGCATTCATCCCTGCGACATTGCCATCCCGCCCACGCTCAACAGGAAGCTGGCCCAGTCGTATGGCCTGTATCGCATGACGCCACTATTGCGCGAGCTGTTGCACAGCTTTCACGAGCATCCCGAACTCCTGCCTGACGATTCCAGATCCACCCTGACCCTCGAGCTCTTGCAAAAAATGAAACGCTGGGATCATTGCACCGTGTATCCGCAAGAGCTCATCAACCCCAAGGACAAGCGTGTGGCCCTGATCTGCGACCATGTCCGCCGGAACCTGGATTCAAGGAAAAAACTGACTCAGTGGGCTGACGAGCTCAGACTGGATCCGCGCACCTTGCACCGCCTGTTCGTCAGCGCCTTTGGTATTCCTTTTCTGCAATGGCGTCAGCAGATTCGCATCATGGCGGCACTGAAGTGGCTGCGTGAGGGGCGTCCCATTGTCGACATTGCCTTTGACCTGGGCTACACCTCTCAAAGTGCCTTCACGGCAATGTTCCGGCGCAATGTGGGGATTACACCAACCACGTGGCAGGAAAACTATCTGGACATCCACGGAGGCCGATACTGAGACGGCGTCCCCATTGATTGCCAGCCGGGAGCGTTCCGATTAAGCTCACTCCCATGAAGATACTCCATACATCCGACTGGCATCTGGGACGCAGTCTGCACGGCCGTGCACGCTACGCCGAGTTCGAGGGCTTTCTTGCATGGCTGCTGGAAGCCCTTGAGCAGCATGCCATTGATGTCCTGCTGGTGGCAGGGGATATTTTCGATACGACCACACCCACGCATCGGGCGCAGGCCTTGTACTACCAGTTCCTGGCCCGTGTCGCCCAGACGGGTTGCCGCCACGTGGTGATTATTGCCGGCAATCACGACTCGCCCTCCTTGCTGGAAGCCCCGCAGTCCCTGCTAGAGGCCCTGCAGGTCCATGTGGTTGCCCGGGCCGACCAGGGACCCGAACACGAAATCGTATTGCTGAAAGACGCAAGGAACCATCCTGAGCTCCTGGTCTGTGCTGTACCCTATCTGCGGGACCGCGATGTTCGTGCCCCGCGTGCCGGTGAAACCCTGGCCGACAAGGAACAACAGCTGAAAGCCGGCATCCGTGAGCACTACGAGGCAGTGGTCACGGCAGCGTGTCAGCTTGGCGAACAGTTGACCCATCCCGTTCCCCTGGTTGCCATGGGTCATCTGTTTGCCGCCGGAGCCCAAACAGTAGCGGGGGACGGGGTCAGAGACCTGTATGTGGGTTCGCTGGCGCATCTGACTGCCGACATCTTTCCGTCGGCAATCGACTATGTGGCATTGGGGCATTTGCATGTCCCGCAAAGCGTAGGCGGCAATCCCGCCATCCGTTACAGTGGCTCGCCGCTGCCCATGGGCTTTGGCGAGGCCGATCACCAGAAGTCCGTTTGTGTGGTGAGCATGACGCCCGACGCCGCACGGTCGGCCTCCTGGAACACACGGATTGCCACCGTGCCGATACCCCGTTTTCAGGCGTTGAAGCGCCTGCAAGGCAACTGGGACGACCTGTTCCGGCAACTGCAGGAACTGGTGGCGACCCGGCAGTCGTGGTGGGTAGAGGTGGTGATTGACGCGCCGGACGTGGTGGCAGACTGGCGGGGTCGGCTGGACGATGTCGTGCGTGACTCCAATGTGGAAGTCCTGCGGGTGTGCAACCATCGCCGGGCGGCGCAGACGCTTGCACCGCACCAGCCTGACGAAACCCTTGACGACCTCACGCCTGATCAGGTGTTCGAGCGTTGCCTGCAGGCCCATGATGTGCCCGAAGCGCAGTGGGCTGCCCTGTTTGAAACGTATCACGAAGTGCTGCATACCCTGTATCAGGCCGACAGCAAAGCCGAGTAAGCCCAGCAATGCGGATACTGAAGCTGCGTTTTCTCAACCTCAATGCCCTGGCCGGAGAGTGGGAGATAGACTTTACCGGGCCCGAATACATGGCAGAAGGGATATTTGCCATCACCGGCCCCACGGGCGCCGGCAAGACCACCTTGCTGGATGCGATCTGCCTTGCGCTTTACGGACGCACGCCGCGCTTGTCCCGCATCACCCGCAGCACCAACGAAATCATGTCGCGCCAGACAGGCGAATGTTTTGCCGAAGTGACCTATCAGACGCAGCGCGGTCAGTTTCGCAGCCACTGGGGACAGCACCGGGCCAGGCGGCGCGCGGATGGCGAACTTCAGCCTGCCCGCCACGAGATTGTTGACATGCATACCGGAAAGGTGCTCGAAACCGGAATCATGGAAGTGGCAAGAAAGACGGAATCCGTGACGGGCATGGATTTCGGACGCTTTACCCGTTCCATGTTGCTGGCCCAGGGCGGGTTTGCTGCTTTTCTGGAGGCCTCGCCCGACGAGCGGGCACCCATACTGGAACAGATTACCGGCACGGATATCTACAGTCGCATCTCCATGGACGTTCACGAAAGACGCGTCCTGGAGCAACAGCAACTGGCTACCCTGCAGGCAGGCATGCAGACCACCTCGCTGCTGGATGAAGATTCCCTTGCGCACGCACATGAGGCTCTTGCCCAACGGAGCGGCCAGATGGCTCTGCTGGGAAACCATCTTCAGCGGCTGGAGGAACAGCGTGCCTGGTTGCGTCGCCTGGATACCCTCGAGCACGAGGTGGACGGGCTTCAGGAAGAGGCCGGCGTCCTGGAAAATGAGTGGCAGAAGGCGGCTGCCTTGCGAGCCCGATATGCCGATGCAACCCGGGCGGCTGCACTTGAGCCATTGCATGCCCGGCTGTCGACACTGCGCTCACAGCAACAAGGCGATCAGGCACAACTGCAGCTTCACGATGTCGAGCATCAGCAATTCCGTCAGCAGACCGAATCCTTCAACGAGGCGCTCGCGCAGGCGCAGCGTCAGCATGTGCAGGTGCAGCAGACACGATCCCGCGCCTTGCCGGTGATCAGGCAGGCGCGTTCACTTGACCAGCAGGTGCAACGGGCGAGGCAGACGCTGGATCATGAAAATGAACGCCTTGCTGAGCGGGTCCGTGCGCGCGATCAGCACCGTGCCGAGCTCGACAAGCGCATCTTGTCTCGCGAAAGCCAGGCTCGTCAGCTGACAGCAGCCCGGGCCTATCTTGATCAACACGCCCATGATGCCTACCTGGGGAAGGCGCTGGCGGGCGTTGCCATGCAAAGGGAGAGCCTGCTTGCCATCCGCAAGAAGATGTCGCAGATCACCGCAGACATCGCCACGGCAGAGGCTGCCCTGAAGCGTGCCCGGGCATCGCTGGACGCGCAGAAAGCTGCAAGGCAAGAAAACGAGCGGAGTCGAGACCAGATGCAGGCTGCCCTGGCCAGACAGGCGCAGGCGCTGGCGACACTGTTGAATGGGCGACTGCTGCGAGAGCTGCACAATGAGAAAGATGGCTTGCTCCGAGAGCGCCTGCTTCTGAAGAAGATCCATGACTTGCACGAGGAACGGACGCATTTGCAGTCTGGTCAACCCTGTCCCTTGTGCGGGGCGACCGAGCATCCGTTTGCCAGCCATGAGTTGCCCCAGGCTGACGAGATGGATGTCCGCATTGCGCATCTGGAAACCCGGATCGGGCAGGCTCATGCCTGCCAGGACCGTATCGAACAGTGCAAGGCCGACCTTGAAGCGGCGATGACCAAGGTGGTGGCCTCCGAACAGCAGATGATCATGTCGCGGCATCACGTCGAGCAGGCACAATCCGTGCTGACAAACCTGCAGCATGATCATCAGCAGCTTCAGGAGGCGGCGCAAGAGGCCAGGAAGGCGCTTTCAGATTTGCTGGCACCTTTTGGCGTGGCGCTGCCCGATGATGACATGGCCACGCTGGTGGTGGACGAACTGGAGAAGCGTGCCCAGCAGTGGCAACACAGCGTTGACACGGAAAACCGTCTCGCCGGGCAGCAGGTGGTTGCAGATCAGGAGATCAGCCGCCTGGAAAAAATGCTGGCGCAGCTGGACGAGCAGCTTGGGCAGGCGCAGCAGATCAGCACGGCTCGTCAACACGAACTGGAACGCCTGCAACATGAGCGACAGACATGTCTGGACGAACCGGATGTGGATGCGTTCAGCCAGCGCCTGGAACAGGAAGAGGCAGACGCAAGACGGCGGGTCGAAAACGCCAGACAGAAAAAAGATCAGCATGAAAAACGCGTCGTGGCACTGGCAACGCGCAAGCAAGCGCTGCAACAGGCCATGGCCGAACGTGCCCATGCCTTGCAGGATATCGAGCAGGATTTCTTGAAGAGGCTGGAGAATGCCGGTTTCAAGGATGAATCGGCTTTCCTGCGGTGTCGGTTGCCTGACGCCGAGCGCATGAGTCTGCAGGATCAGCTGGACACGATGAAGACGCGGCGGACGCAGTTGGCTGCCCGGCTGCAGGACAGACGGCAGCGCCTGCAGACCGCGCAAGAGCAGGCGCTGACACAGCAGACCCTGGATGCCATCGAGACCGCCATCGCGTCGCGCCGGCAGCAATTATCCGTGCTGCAGGAAGCAGCAGCAGGGCTGACGCACCGTTTGCAACAACACGATCTGGCGCGGCAGCAGCTTCGCAAACAGCAGGAGGCCTTGAACCTGCAACAGCAGGTGGTTGACCGCTGGGATGCGTTGCATCAGCTTGTCGGATCGGCAGATGGAAAGAAATATCGCAATTTTGCTCAGGGCCTGACATTCGAATGGATGGTGGGACATGCCAATACCCAGTTGCAGACCATGACGGATCGGTATGTGCTGGTGCACGATGCCTTCCGCCCGCTGGAACTGGGCGTGATTGACAACTATCAGGCGGGTGAGCGGCGCTCCACCCGCAACCTGTCGGGGGGTGAAAGCTTTATCGTGAGCCTGGCGCTGGCGCTTGGTCTGTCCAGCATGGCCAGCACCCGCATGCAGGTGGACTCCCTGTTTCTGGACGAAGGGTTTGGAACGCTGGATGAAGAAGCCCTGGACATGGCCCTGGACACCCTGGCCAAGCTGCAGCACGAGGGCAAGCTGATTGGCGTGATCTCGCATGTTTCCGCTCTCAAGGAGCGGATCAGCACGCAGATACGGGTCGTGCCGATAGCCGGGGGTCGCAGCCGGTTGCAGGGGCCCGGCTGTCGTCAGGCAGACAGCGCCAAATCATAGGCGTGCCCCAGCTGCATGACGGCCAGGTCAGTGCCGGGTGCGCCCATGATCTGCAGGCCGGTGCCGGTATTGGCAGCCAGCCGCTGCACGGGAACGGCAAGGGCAGGCAGCGCCCCCATGGAGGCAGGCAGGACAATTTCCATCCATCGGTGATACGTATCCATGCTGTGCTCGCCAATGGTTGCCGGCCAGTGCAGGGTAGCGTCGAAGGGCGGGGTCTGCACGGCGGGCAGTATCAGGTGGTCGTAATCCCCAAAGGTGACCGTCAGGCAATGCTGCCACTGGCGGTGAGTATTCAAGGCCTTGTCGATACGGGCTTGGGGCATCTGGCGTCCGCGCTCGTATTCCCATTGGGCCTCGGGCTTGACCTGGTCAAACAGATCAGGCTGGCTCAGCCAGGGTTTCTGGGCCTGATAAAAGAGCACGCTGCGAAGGTCTATCCAGGCCTGCCACAAGGATTCGTAATCAAAATCCGGGACATGGTCCTCAATATGGCAGCCCAGGGTCTCAAAAGTCTTCAGCGCTGTCTGGGCCTGGCTCATGACACCCACTTCCAGAGGAATCCGGCCATTGAGATCTCCTGCCCAAGCCAGGCGACGACCCTTGACTTCAACCTTGAGCGGTTCGGTGAACCCGGCGGGATCGGGATAGGGGAGGAAGGGCAGCGTCGACGGGAAGTCGGCCATGCTGGCCAGCAACAGGGCCAGATCCGGAAGGTTGCGGGCCATGGGGCCGGCTGCCGCAAGGGGAGGGTGAACCAGTGGATTCACCGGGCCTTGTGGCACCAGGCCTGGGGTGGGTCGCAGACCGTATATGCCGTTGAAGGCAGCCGGCGTGCGCAATGAGCCCATCATGTCGGTACCGTCTGCCACGGGCAGCATGTTGAGGGCAACCGCAACGGCAGCACCGCCGCTGCTTCCGCCGGCAGAGACAGCCGTATCGAATGCATTGCGGGTGATGCCGTGCACGGTGTTGTAGGTGTGGCATCCCAGGCCGAATTCAGGAGTATTGGTGCGTCCGATGAAAATGGCGCCCTGCTTGCGCAGATGGCGAAATGCCGGGGCTTCATCGTCGGTAATGCGATCCGCAAAAATGCGGCTGCCCATGGTGGTTGGAAAATCAGCCGCCGGCAGCAGGTCTTTGGGCGCCTGCGGAAAGCCATGCAGGACGGAGCCGACTGCCGTGCTGTCGATGCCCTTGCTGTCGAGGTTCCTGGCCTGGTCGAGCAGAAGATCGGGGTCCGGCATGCTGATCAGGGCCAGATGGGCGGGATTCAGCGCTGCAATGCGACTCAGGCAGGCTTGCATGACCTCTGTGCAGGACAGCTTGCGGGCATGAATCCGGCTCATGAGGGTCAGGGCATCAAGCGCGGTGATGTCGTCGGGCGTATCGGGAGGGCTTGTGGCAGGAAGAGACACCATGATGAAGACCTTGAATTTGCAATATCCGGCGTGTTGATGAGTCTACTTTAATGCATCGGGCGGAATGGGCACAGGCAGGCGACGCCAGAACAGCCAGCACAGCAGGGCGATCAGGGCAGCAGACGGAATCAGCGTGATCAGGGCAACGGCCGGGTCATGAAATGTCGAGGCCAGTGCACTGGTCAGCAGGCCGGTGGCCATTTGCAGGAAAGCCGTCAATGCGGCAGCGGCACCGGCCATGTGCGGGAAGGGCATCAGCGTATTGGTCAGCATGGCCGGCAGGATGAAGGCAACGCCAAATGAAAAGCCGGACAGGGGCAGCATGACGTTCATGAAAGACGGGCCATGCATGGCAACCAGCACAACCATCAGCCCGCTGCTTGCCGTGATCAGCACCAGCCCGATGGGGATAAGGGTGTTGGACTGCATGGATCGCAGGGCGATCTGAACCGCGAGCGCACCCACGGCGTAGCATCCTGCCTGCAGGATCTGACTGACGCCGAACAGGGTGGGAGACATGCCGACCTGATTCATCAGCACAAAGGGAAGAATGGTCGCCAGTGCATAGATGGCACCAATGGAACAGGCGATGACCATGCTGGCCAGCATGAAGTAGCGATGTGTCAGCAAAATGGCGTAAGCCCGCAACAGCGCGCGGGGGCGGATACGGGACAGATCGCGCCTGACGGTTTCCTGCAGACTGAAAACCGTGACGCCCATGATCAGCAGGCCCACGCCGGCCATCATGGCAAACAGCGTCTGCCAGGGCGCGACCTCAAGCGTGATGCCACCGACCATGGGGGCAATGGCGGGGGCGATGGCAATGAACAGCCCCATGAGGTTCATGATCTTGATGGCACGGGCATCCGCAAAGACGTCGCGCACAATGGCCCGGGCAATGGCGACGCCGGCCGCCGCGCCAACGCCCTGAAGAAACCGGCCCACCAGCATGATCTCTATGGTCGAGGACATCAGAATGGCGAACGACGCCAGCACATAAAGCAGCGTGAAGCCGAGAATGACGGGCCGGCGACCGAGTCCGTCAGACAGCGGCCCGCACACCAGCTGGGTCAGGGCAAACCCGAAAAAGTAAAGGGTGACGGTGAGCTGGATCACCGCATTGGTGCTGCCAAAATACGCGACCATGACGGGCATGGCAGGGGTGTACAGCGCCAGGGAGAGCGGCCCGATGGCGGTGAGCAGGGCACCAATGAGCGTAACCTTCAGTTCAGTCATCAATGGGTGGCTTTGTTGAAGAACCAGGTGGTGCCGTCATCGAATGAGATGACCAGTTCGGAGGGGCTGGGCATGTGCCATTTGTCCGCCCTGGGTAGATGCAGGCCGACGGCATGTTCAATCTGCATCAGGGCGTCATCGCTGCAGATACGCATGGTGGACGTGACCTGGCCAAAGCGCAGCTGTTGGCCGTCCAGCGTATAGCCGGCGGCCATCTGGTTGCACAAACCGGACACGATTACCTTTCTGGCGTCGAAATCCAGCTGCAAGGGGTGGTTGTCGGGAATGTTCCAGCGTGGATCGGCATCGCCATTGTTGTGGGCGGTGCGAGCAAGGCGCCAGGACGCTGACGCGATGGGGTGCGCTGTTTCTTGTTGTGATTCGGCTGAGGAAGGGGGCTGTGTGCTCACCGTGGGCGGTGCGGCAAGGGGTGGCGTACAGGCAGCAAGCAGGCCAGCTGCCAGCACTGCAGAAATTGACGACAAAGGGTTCATTCGGTGAATCATACTCCATTGGGGCTGCGCTGCTGCCGCTTTCACGGAGGGTGAAGCTGCAATGTGCTTGGGTTAAAATTCTGCCACTATGCACTACCATATTGCCGCCCTTTATCATTTTGTCTCGCTTCCGGATTACCGTGCCATGCGAGAACCCATCCACGACGTCTGTCAGCAGCATGGCATTACCGGCACGCTGTTGTTAGCGCACGAAGGCATCAACGGCACCATTGCAGGTACAAAAGACGGTATTGAAACCGTGTTGTCTTTCTTGCGCACCTGGCCCGGTCTGCAGCATCTTGAGTACAAGCTTTCTGCTGCCCGGCATCAGCCGTTTTATCGCATGAAGGTAAAGCTGAAACGCGAAATCGTCACCATGGGCGTGCCCGATCTGGATCCTGCTTCCCAGGCGGGCACCTACGTGCCTGCCACCGAATGGAATGCCCTGATCACGGACCCTGACGTCGTGACCATTGATGTCCGCAACGACTATGAAGTCAATATCGGTACGTTCGAGTCTGCTGTCAATCCTCATACCAACACCTTCTCCGAGTTTCCCGAATGGGTGCGCCAGCAGTCCGCGC
>DATGUI010000140.1:0-8628 GCA_035301405.1 Burkholderiaceae bacterium | reverse complement strand
CCAGGCTGAATCCCGACTTGTTCATTGTGGGCAATGTTGTGTCCCGTGGCAACCCGCTCATGGAGGCCATTCTGGATCAGGGCCTTGCCTACGCTTCCGGGCCACAGTGGCTGGGTGAACAGATATTGCGCAAGCAGCATGTACTGGCCGTGGCCGGTACGCACGGCAAGACTACCACCAGCGCCATGCTGGCCTGGATACTCGAGCAGACCGGCCACCGCCCCAACTTTCTGGTGGGCGGGCTGGCACCGGGTCTGGAAGTCTCGGCCCGGTACGATCCCGGCCAGCCATGGTTTGTCATCGAGGCCGACGAATATGACACCGCATTTTTTGACAAGCGATCAAAGTTTGTCCACTATCGCCCCCGTACACTGGTCCTGAACAATCTGGAATTTGACCACGCCGACATCTTTCCCGATCTGGCCGCCATAGAAACCCAGTTCCATCACCTGGTCCGGACCGTGCCCGCAGCGGGACAGATCATTCGTCTGCAGCCTTCAGACGCCCTGGACCGTGTGCTGGCTCGGGGCGCATGGACGCCCACCATTGGATTCGGCCCACAAGGACAATGGCAGGCTGGCCCGCCCGATGCCGACAATGCATTTGACGTCCTGCGCAACGGTGCCCTGATGGGCCGCCTGGAGAGCACGCAGGCAGGCGAGCACAATCAACAGAATGCCTTGGCGGCGATTGCCGCAGCAAACCATGTTGGCGTCACACCCCAGGCCGCTATCGGTGCCCTATCCGTGTTTGAGGGGGTGCGGCGGCGCCTGGAGCTGCGTGGCGTCGTGCAAGGCATTCATGTGTACGACGACTTTGCCCACCACCCGACAGCCATCGCCCTGACGCTGCAGGCAGTGCGCCGCCAGGCCGCCTCCGACCAGCGCCTGATCGCCGTGCTGGAGCCACGCTCAAACACCATGAAGCTGGGCACCATGGCCAGGCGGCTGCCCGCTGCCCTGGAGCCGGCCGACCAGGTCTACTGCTACAGCGTGTCCGATGGCAAGCATGCGCTGGGCTGGGATGCCGCCACCGCGCTGGCACCGCTGGGGCAACGGGCACACACGTTTACCGACCTGCAGGCCCTGATCACTGCGCTGGCAGACGAGGCCCGTCCCAATGACCAAATCGTCATCATGAGCAACGGCAGCTTTGGTGACATTCATAACAAACTGCTGGCCACCCTGCGCCAGCGCCTGGAGGCACACCCGTCATGATCCTGTACCTGCACGGCTTTCGTTCTTCCCCCCAATCCTTCAAGGCCCGCATCACGGCAAAGGCATTGCAGCAACGTGCTTTCCAGGGCACCTGGTTCTGTCCGCAGTTACCGCCCGGACCAGCCCGGGCCATGGCCATGTGTGACGAAGCCATCGAACAGGCCATTGCGCAACGTGGACTTGACCCTGCCACCGGGCTGACTGTAATCGGCTCGTCACTGGGCGGTTTTTACGCCAACTGCGTCGCCGAGAAATGGCAGTGTCGCGCGGTGGTGCTCAACCCAGCCGTCCATCCGCTGCAGACCCTGTCCGGATATGTCGGGAAGCAAACCCTGTTTCACACGGGCGAGCCCTTTGACTTTCTGCCCGAATACCTGGATGAACTGGCCCAGCTGACACCCCCACGCCCCGCTGATCCGCAACGTTACTACTTGCTCGCCTGCAAGGGCGATGAGGTCCTGGACTGGCGCGATATGGCAGACTGGTATCAGGGCAGCCGGGGTCATATTCTGGAGGGCGGGGACCACAGTCTTTCTGCCTATGAAGACTGGCTCCCCGAAATCCTTGACTTCGCCCTTTATACCGACAACGGCCACTCCACATCCTGATTTCATGCACGTATTCTACGAAGACAGCGGTCAATTCAAGGCCGAAAAGGTGCTTTCACGCGCCACTTCAACCCTGCAAGTCGAAGCAGCTTCCGGTCGCCGCAGCAAGATACGGGCAGCCAATGTCCTGTTCGAGTTTGATGCCCCCACCCCTGCCGAACTGATGACCCAGGCGCAGGCACAGCAGGAAGCCTTCGACATTCCCTTTCTGTGGGAGTGCGCCCCTCAGGAGGACATTGAAGTCGCCACATTTGCCGAAGACTATTTTGGAGAAACCCCAACGCCAGTTCAGAAAGCTGCCCTGGTCATGGCCTTGCATTCGGCACCGGCCTATTTTCATCGACGCGGAAAAGGACGGTACCGACCGGCGCCGCCCGACATACTGGAAGCTGCCCTGGCAGCCATCAAGAAAAAGGAGGCCCAGGCGCAGCAGCAGGAAGCATGGACCACCCAGATGATTGAAGGCCGGCTGCCCCCTGAACTGGCCGAAGTGGCGCCCGGCTTCCTGACCCGGCCCGACAAGAACTCACTGGAATGGAAAGCCTTTGAGGCCGCCGGCAGGGCGTGCAATCTCAATCACGAGGCCTTGCTGCTCAAGCTTGGGGTATGGCCGCATGCCCTCGCACTGCATCAATCCCGCTTTCTGGCTGCCTGGTTTCCACGGGGAACGGGCTTCCCCGACTATCAGTTCAAGCCGGATTCCCACGATTTGCCGCAAGCCGACGTAACGGCCTACTCGCTGGACGACAGCAACACGACGGAAATTGATGATGCGCTATCCATCACGCCGCTGGATGGCGACCGGGTGCGCGTCGGCGTCCACATTGCCGTGCCGGCACTGGCCATCGAACGCGACAGTGATCTCGACCGCATTGCCAGACAGCGCATGGCCACCGTCTATGTGCCCGGGGACAAGATCCCCATGCTGCCATACGCGGTCATCGAGCATTTTTCATTGCTCGCCGGTACGTGGCGCCCGGCCCTGTCCCTCTATATCGAGATGGCACTCTCCAGCGGAGAGGTACTTGACCAGGAAACACGCCTGGAATCCCTGTGCGTCAGGCAAAACCTTCATCACACGGATTTTGATCCTGACCTGGATGCCGCCACGCTGGATGATGCCACGCAGCCCGTTGCTCATGAAGCATGGCTGCGCCCGCTATGGCAGGTGTCGCGCCATCTGGCTCATCAACGGGATCTCACGAGGGGCAAGCCCGAGACACACGACCGTGTCGACTTCATGTTTGCCCTCGATGGCTCACCGGACGACCCCAATGCCGTGGTCGAGCTGATTCCCCGCAAGCGCAATGCGCCGCTGGATCTACTGGTTGCAGAATTCATGATTCTCGCCAACAATGCCTGGGGGGGCTTGCTTGATGAGCGCGGGCTGCCGGGCATCTATCGGTCGTCTCAGGCGGGGCGGGTCCGCATGACCACCCACGCCCTGCCCCATGACACCATTGGTGTTCCGCAGTACGTGTGGTCAACCTCGCCACTGCGGCGGTATGTGGATCTGGTCAATCAGCAACAAATCATTGCGGCAGCACAGCATGGCGTGTCGGCCCGCCTCGTTGCCCCGTTCAAGCCCCGTGATGCCGAACTGTTCGGCATCATCAGCAGTTTTGACACGCAATACGCGGCCTGGCGGGACCACCAGAACACGCTGGAACGCTACTGGACGCTACGCTGGATACAGCAACACGAACTCAAGACGGTGCGAGCCGTTGTCATTCGCGACAAGCTTTTCCGTCTGCTTGATGCACCCCTGGTCACCCGTATCGGCCAGGCCCCAGAACTTCCACGGGGTCAACAAGTCACACTCGATATACTGGCAGTCAATGAACTCACGCTAGAACTTGAATGTCGTCTCGCATCCGATGATGTCGATCAATCTTCGTCTGCTCCGGCTCCCTGCACCCCGTCATGAGTATCTGCTCGTTGGTCTCGTGGTGTCGCTGGGCCTGCATGCTGCCCTGCTGGCCTGGAAGCGTGCAGCGCCCATCCTGCCGACGCCCGATCGTCCGGTGCTGGACGTCGCGCTGGTCAATACGGCGACACGTCTTGCGCCACTGCACCCCGACATCATGGCCCAGGCCAACCTGCTTGGCGGTGGCGACGCTGCCGACGGCCAGGCCTCATCCCCCCTGCCGCGCACTGTCAAAGCGGCGTCGGACCACCTGGTTCTGGCATCACTGCGCGAGCGCCAGCAAGCCCTGGAGGCCCGACAGCAGCAACTGCTGATCGAACTCGAATCACAACACCAGGCGCCGCCCGGACAGGAAGGCAGGAATACGCCTGCCACGCCCGACATCCCGGGCGATGATCAGCGCAAGCAAGAAAGTCTTATCCTCGCTGCCGATATCGCGCGGCTGAAACAAAAGATCGAAGCGTACAATCAGCGGCCCCGCCAGACCTTTACGGGGCCCTCGGCGCGATCCGATGCGCATGCCCATTATCTCGAAACATGGCGAACCCGCATTGAAGCGCTGGGTACCGAGCACTACCCCGAAGCGGCACGGGGGCGCATCTACGGCAGCTTGCAACTGACCGCCTATATTGACAGAAAGGGCCAGCTGATCAAGGTGGAAATCGACCGCCCGTCCGAACACGCCATTCTCAATCTGGCTGCCCAGCGAATTGTCCAGCTGGCCGCTCCCTTCGCCCCGTTGCCGCCCGAGATCGCCAACGACACCGACATTCTGGCCATTACCCGCACCTGGCACTTTCAAAACCAGCAACTTGATACCTACCTTCCATGAACCCAGACTCCTCCCCGCGCTTTGCCGTTGTCGGCCATCCTGTCGCCCACAGCCAATCGCCTTTCATTCATCACAGCTTTGGTCAGCAGACGGGCAAATCGCTGGTTTACGAGCGGCTGCTGGCACCCCTGGATGGCTTCCGGCCCGTGGTTACCCGATTTTTCAATGAGGGGGGCAGTGGCCTGAACGTCACGGTGCCTTTCAAGGAGCAGGCTTTCAAGCTGGCCGCCCGCAACCTGAGTACCCGGGCACGCATTGCAGGGGCCGTCAATACCCTGTGGCAGGAAGCAGGCGTGCTGCATGGCTGCAATACCGATGGCGCCGGCCTGGTTGCCGACCTGGCACGGCTGGGCCATGCGGCGGCGGGCAAGCGCGTCCTTCTGCTGGGCGCAGGCGGCGCGGCCAGAGGCGCAGCCGCCAGCCTGCTGGAAGCCCACTGCACCCATCTGCATATTGCCAATCGGACGGCTGCCCGGGCACGACGCCTGCATCAGGACCTGACCGAACAGATCCCCGGTTCGGACAACCGCCTGAGCACCGGCAGCCTGACCGATCTGAGCAACGCACACGCGCCCTCCGATGCCTGGGACATTGTCATCAACGCCACGTCCGCCAGCCTGGACACAAGCACCACCCTGGACCTGGACATCAACTATGCCGACCAGGCTCTGGCCTATGACATGGTCTATGGTGCCCGGGAAACCCCTTTCATGACGCAGGCACGCGAACAGGGCGCCGGGCAGGTCGCAGACGGTCTGGGCATGCTGGTCGGCCAGGCGGCCGTGAGTTTCCATATATGGCATGGCGTGGAACCCAGCATCGAACCCGTATTGCAGGCCTTGCGACAAAAGCTGAAATGAGCCGCCACGCCATGCGAAAAACCCGGTTTGCAATCGTGTTGCTGCTGTTTGCCGCATTCAGTACGCTGCTCTATCAGTTTGGCCTGTTCGTCATGGTGTTATGGTTGAACTTCAGCAACCCGTCCAGCAGTGCCTTCATGGATGCTGCCCGCAGCCGGCTCAAGGCACAGGGTGCAGACACCACCATCATCTACGAATGGGTCCCTTACCCTGACATCAGTACCCACCTCAAGCGCGCTGTCATTGCGTCGGAAGATGCCAACTTTGTTTCACACCATGGTGTGGAGTGGGACGCCATCCGGCAGGCGTGGGAGTATAATCGCCGCCAGGCCAGCAAGGGAACCAACAAACGCCGCGGAGGCTCCACCATTACTCAGCAATTGGCCAAAAACCTGTTTCTGTCCGGCTCGCGCAGCTATCTGCGCAAAGTCCAGGAACTGATTCTGACTTATATGATCGAGCTCGTCATGCCCAAGGAACGGATTCTGGAGCTTTACCTGAATGTCGCGCAATGGGGAACCAACGTGTTTGGCGCACAGGGGGCAGCCCGCCACTACTATCAGACCAGCGCCGGTCAGCTCGGCCCGGCGCAGGCTGCGCGGCTTGCCACCATGCTGCCCAATCCCATCTTTTATGATCAAAACCGCAATACCCGCTGGCTGCAATCCCGTTCTGCCACCATCCAGCAGCGCATGCAGCTTGTAACCGTTCCCTGAGCATGCGCACGGCCCGTCGTTACCTTGCCCGCGAAATCTACCGCACCAGTGCCGTGGTACTGCTGGCCCTGGTCAGCCTGTTTTCATTTTTCGCCCTGATCGAAGAGCTGGATCACGTCGGCAGCAAATTCTCCTTGCGCAATCTGTTTTATCTGGAAGGCTTGGCCACCCCCAGTCGAGTCTATGACCTGCTCCCCATCGGACTGCTGATTGGCGCCATTCTGGCTCTGGCCAGCCTGGCCCAGCGCCACGAACTGGTCATTTTGCGGGTATCGGGGGTCAGTGGTCTGCGATTGCTGCTGACCCTCTGGACCATCACCCTGCCCCTGGTGGCCGGTGCATTCCTGCTCTCCGAAGTCATTACGCCCACGGCAGAGATAAAGAGCAGCGAAGCCAGCCTGAACCTGCTTGGCAAGGCGGGCGGCGGGCGTCTGCAAAGTGGCTACTGGTTCAAGGAAGAGGTCGACAACCAGACTCGCATGATCAACATCCAGCAACTTCAGAGCGCCGGGGGCGTCAGTCACATTGCGCTCTACGAATTCAATCCGGACCGCAGCCTGAAAGCCTACTCCGAGGCGCAGACCGGCCAGTTCAAGGGCCATCAGCTGACCCTGAACGATGTCACAGAGCTATCCATCGACAACACCGCCGTACAAGCGCTGGCTGATGCGCAGGCACCCGGACAACCGCTGGTAGAGCAGCGCCAGCTGGACAGCAGGGTACTGACCACCAGCCTGACGGCCGAGCGCCTGATTGCCCGGGTGCTGACCCCCGAACGCATGTCCATCGTCACCCTGCTTGACTACATTGCCCACCTCAAGGAAAACCACATCGAGACAGACCGGCAACGCGTGGCGCTTTGGCGCAAGGCGGCCTATCCGTTTACCCTGCTTGTCATGATCACCATCGCCGCCCCCATCAGCCTGATGCAGACGCGCCGCGGTGGTGTAGGCGGCAAAGTGTTTATCGGCATCTTGCTGGGGGTTGCGTTTTTCATGGTCAACCAGCTGGCACTGAATGTGGGCATGCTGACCCGCCTGCCTGCCTGGTTTACGGCGCTGGGCCCCAACATGGGCGCCGGACTGCTCGCACTGGGCAGCTTCATTCTCATGGAACATCGCCATCAGCTTCGGGCCCTTGGCCAGCGCTTTGGCCTGGGCAACCGCAGCCCATCATCAGTCAACCACTCATGAAGTCCGCGTCACATAACATCTGGGCCGTTGGTGACCTGCAGGGCTGCTGTTCCAGCCTGCAAGCACTGCTGGCACACCCCGATATTGCCGACGATGCCACGGCCGAACTCTGGTTTTGTGGCGATCTGATCAACCGCGGCCCGGAATCCCTGCAGACGCTGGACCTGATCATGTCCCTGGGGCCGCGTGCCACCTGCGTGCTGGGCAACCATGATCTGCATGTCCTGGGGGTTGCGGCCGGCATACGCACACTGGGCAAGCGCGACACGGCCCATGACATTCTTGATTCACCCCATGCCGATCGGTACATAGGCTGGCTGCGCCAACAGCGCCTGGCGCATTACAGCACGGGACACCTCATGGTCCACGCCGGCGTGCTTCCGGCATGGTCACTGCACGAGACACTGGCCCTGGCAAACGAGGTGGAGCAGGCATTGCAAGCGCCAGACTGGCCGCAGAACCTGCAGGACATGTATGGCAACAAACCCGCTCACTGGCACCCTGACCTTGAAGGCCCCGACCGCCTGCGCATTATTGTCAATGCCCTGACGCGCATGCGGCTTTGCCGCGCGGATGGCTCATTGGCTTTCACCGGCAAGAACAAGCCGGTCTGGAAGGATGACCTCATGCCCTGGTTTGATGTCCCGACCAGGGTCGCTCATGAAACCACCATTGTTTTTGGCCATTGGTCGGCGCTGGGGCTGATGCTGCGACCCAATCTGATGGCGCTGGACACCGGCTGCGTGTGGGGCAGAAAGCTGACTGCCGTCAGGCTGAATGACCGGAAACTGGTGCAGGTGCCGTGCCTTCCGCCACAGACTTGGGCAACCGGGCCCCGTCCAGATAGCGCTGCAGGATGACAGCGGCTGCCTCGGCATGATCCGGCGCGTGGCTGGCCAGCCTTTCCTGAGCTTCCAGACTGGAGCCGCGCTCGTCTGCCAGTTCAAC
Source organism: Burkholderiaceae bacterium (assembly GCA_035301405.1). GTDB lineage: Bacteria > Pseudomonadota > Gammaproteobacteria > Burkholderiales > Burkholderiaceae_B > JAJYRX01. Next base: position 327 of record DATGUI010000140.1, on the reverse strand, counting down.
CGTCAAGCCATAGCGCCCGCGCAACTGATTCGCAAAACGACGTGCCTGCACGGTAGCGAGCTGTTCGGAACCGTCGGTAGCCAGGGGCAGACCAACAATGACGGTATCGGGCTGCCATTTTTCCAGAAGCGCGGTAATACGCGTAAAGCGATGGATACGGGTGTGGGTGGAGATGGTTTCAAGCGCGTGAGCCTGGCCGGTCAGGCTGTTGCCGATGGCCACGCCAATATGCCGGGTACCAAAGTCAAAACCAAGGAACGTTTGCGCCTGGGCGCGCTCAGGCATGGCCGGCCTGGCCACTGAGCATGGCCGGATCAATACCCAGCT
>DATGUI010000139.1:0-2602 GCA_035301405.1 Burkholderiaceae bacterium | reverse complement strand
GGCCTGAGCAGATCTGGCGCCGGACTGGTCATGATCGAAGCCACGGCAGTTGAGCGTATTGGCCGGATCACGCATGGTTGCCTGGGTCTGTATTCCGATCGCAATCAGGCTGCCCTGAAAAACGTGCTCGACACATGCCGGGCGGCCGGGACAGCCACCTTTGGCATTCAGCTTGGGCACGCGGGTCGCAAGGCATCCACGCACGTGCCCTGGCAGGGTGGTCAGGCGCTGACAGCCGATGAAGACGCCTGGCAGACCGTATCTCCGTCCGGCACTGCAGACGGCCTGTCGCGGGCATGTACTGCCGACGATCTGGAGCGGATCAAGCAGGCCTTTGTGCGTGCTGCCACACGTGCGGTCGAAATCGGCATCAATGTGATCGAGCTGCATGCGGCGCATGGCTACCTGTTGCACCAGTTTCTGTCTCCGCTGGCCAATCAGCGAACAGACGAATACGGGGGTTCCCTGGAAAATCGCATGCGTTTTCCGCTGGAGGTGTTTTCGGCAGTGAAGGCAGCCGTACCATCGCATGTGGCCCTGGGCGCGCGCATTACCGGAACGGACTGGCTGGATGGCGGCATCACCATGGATGAAGCCAGCATCTTTGCACAAAAGCTCGACGCACTGGGCTGCAGCTTCCTGGATGTCACCAGTGGCGGGGTGGCGCTGGCGGATATTCCCGTCGGCCCCGGCTATCAGGTCCATCTGGCTGAAGCCATCCGTCAGGTGGTTGCCGTTCCCGTTCTTGCGGTGGGCATGATTGTTTCCCCTGTTCAGGCGGAATCCATTCTTGCCGAAGGTCAGGCCGATGCCGTCATGCTCGGTCGTGCGTTTCTGGATAATCCCCACTGGCCCTATGAGGCGGCCCAGGCGCTGGATGCCACGGTGACCTATCCCCCTCAGTATGAGCGCGCTGCGCCGGACAAATGGCCGGGCGTGAGTCTCAAGAGCCAGTCACAGGACACGGCAGCATGAGTCACTCAGCATCCCCGATGGCGACCCCGCCGATCGCACTGGTTACCGGTGCGGGTCGCAGCATTGGGCGCGCCATCGTGCATCGTCTCCATGCAGACGGCTATCGGGTAGCAGTCACAGACAAGGATGCCGCAGTGGCACAGCAAGTGGCCTCCGAACGGTGTGCATCCGGTGAGACGGCCCGCGCCTGGTCACTGGATGTCTCGCAACCGGGGCAAATCGAGCAGGTATTCAATGAGATCAACCAGTATTGGGGGGTTGTGCACAATCTGATCAACAATGCGGGTGTGTATCCCAACAAGCCTGCGCTTGAGCTGACAGAGAACGAATGGGACGCCGTGCTGGATTCCAACCTGAAGGGCGCCTTCTTTTGCAGTCAGGTCTTCGCCCGACAGGCGGCAGACAAACCCGGAACGGCGTCCATCGTGAATATTGCCTCGACATCGGCATTTTCAGCCCGCCCGGGTGCGGCAGCTTACGCCGCATCCAAGGCAGGCATGGTCATGCTGACAAAATCCCTGGCGCAGGAATGGGCCGAGCAGGGCATCCGGGTCAATGCCGTTGCACCAGGCCTGATCGAAGTGCGCGAAGGCATGGTAAGCGATGCCTATAAAGCGCATTTCGTTCAGCAAGTGCCTTCACGGCGCATTGGCAATGTCGATGACATTGCTGCCGCCGTGTGTTATTTGCTGGCCCCGGAAGCCGATTACGTCAATGGCCACTGCCTGGTGGTGGACGGCGGCTTTCTGGCCGGCAGAGATTTGATTCGCAGCGCGGGCAATCCGTAGTCACGTTTACTTCACGCATTCACGCAGCTTGTCCAGATCGGGTCCCTGTGGCGAGCGCCCCAGCTCAAACGGCATGGAGGCCTCGCGCCACTCTTTGTAATCGGCCAGATACTCGACCTGACTGACATAAACCCTGGCGGCCAGCGGGCTGCTGCAGGCCACTTCAACCATGACTTCGTTGGACAGATCCTGGATTTTTTCCAGCGATTCGTCATCCATGCGGTTGATTTCCACGCCCGCTTCCTTGAAGGTGTCATAGCCCCCAATAGCCTGTTTTTCAGTAAACGACAGTGACCACAGCATGGCAGCATCGGCGGCGATACGGAGCTTTTCCTGGGTTTCGGCCGACAGCTTGTCCCAGGCCGCCTGATTGATCATGACACCGAACATGGACGAGGACTGGTGCCAGCCCGGCGTGGACCAGTATTTGGTGACCTGGTGCATGCCGGCGGAAACATCAACGTTGGGTGTGGAGAATTCGGCGCCGTCAATGACGCCCCGTTCGAGTGCCTGATACAGTTCTTGCCCGGCCATGGAGACCTGGTTGCCACCCAGGCGCTCAAGCACCTTGCCTTGTTCGAGACCGGACAGTCGCAGGCGCTTGCCTTTCAGATCTTCCAGGTTGCGAATGGGGCTGTTGGTCCGGAAGCCCGACTCGTTGTTGGTGACGCCGTAGGGAAGATAAACCATGCCGAACTTGCCGTAGACTTCGTTGAAGACGTCAAAGCCGTCCCACTGCTGAATCCAGTTGACGTAGTCCACGGCGTTGAACAGACTGGTGTGGGTACCCAGTGGCGAAAAGGCGGGGTCACGGCCTGCCCAGTAGCCCGGCCAGTCAC
>DATGUI010000138.1:0-3856 GCA_035301405.1 Burkholderiaceae bacterium | reverse complement strand
GGTGCACCGCGCAGACAACCGTCTGACGGTCGAATGGGTCACCATGGACGACTAGCCGTTTATGCTGGCGTTCATCATCCGGCGCGTGTTTCAGGCTGTTCTGGTCATGCTGGCCGTCAGCCTCATTGCGTTCATCCTGTTCCGGCATGTCGGTGACCCGGTCACCATCATGCTGGGGCAAGATGCTACCGACGCCGACCGCGTCGCCTTGCGCGCCAGTCTGGGGCTGGACCAGTCACCACTGGTTCAGTTCTGGAATTTCGTGCAAAATGCCGCCCGAGGAGAATTCGGCCTGTCGCTGCGGCAGGGTCAGAGCGTATCGGGCCTTTTGAAGAGCCGGCTGCCGGCCACGGTAGAGCTGTCGGTGCTGGCCGCCCTGATTGCGCTGGTGGTCGGCTTGCCGCTGGGCGTCCATACGGCGCTGCACCGCAACAGTGTGCTGTCACAGGCCATACTGGCGCTGTCACTCGTTGGCATCTCCCTGCCGACATTCCTGATCGGCATTCTGCTGATTCTCTTCATGTCAGTCATGCTGGGGTGGTTTCCCAGTTACGGACGCGGTGAAGTCGTCCAGATCGGCTGGTGGTCATCGGGGTTGTTCACGCTGGATGGCTGGCGGCATCTCGTCCTTCCGGCCATCACCTTGTCCCTGTTTCAGCTCACCCTCATTCTGCGGCTGGTGCGCTCCGAAATGCTCGAGGTCCTGCGCACCGATTACATCAAGTTTGCGCGGGCACGGGGCCTGCGGCAAAACACCATCCATTTCGGCCATGCCCTGAAGAACACCCTGGTGCCCGTCATTACCATTACCGGCCTGCAGCTGGGCGGCATCATCGCCTTTGCCATTGTGACCGAAACCGTATTCCAGTGGCCTGGCATGGGGCTGTTGTTCATACAGGCTGTGCAGTTTGCCGATGTCCCCGTGATGGCCGCCTACCTGTGTCTGATCGCCCTGGTCTTCGTGTGCATCAACCTGATTGTGGACCTGCTGTATTTTGTGGTGGATCCGCGCCTGCGCACCGGGCTTGGCGGCAGGGGAGGCACATGACCCGGCTCGAACGCTTCTGGGATCACGACATCACCTGGTCATGGCGGCAGTCGCCCGTGGCCATGGTGGCCACGGTGCTGACCGTGCTGTTGTTCGTGGGAGCCTTTGGTGCCCCCTGGGTCTCTCCCTACAACCCGTTTGACCTGGCCACGGTTGACCTGTTCGATGCGCTGCTCCCACCAGCCTGGAACCCAGAAGGTGATGCCGCTTACCTGCTGGGCACCGACAGCCAGGGGCGCGACATGCTATCCCTGCTGCTCTACGGGATGCGCATTTCCCTTTTCATCGGCTTCGCATCCGTCATCCTTTCCATGATCGCCGGCATCTTGCTGGGCTTGCTGGCGGGTTATGCAGGGGGCCGTGTGGATGCCATCATCATGCGGGTGGCTGATATTCAGCTGTCTTTTCCGGCCATCCTGATTGCGCTGCTGATTGACGGCGTGGCGCGCGCTGCCGTGCCCCGGGACATGCTGGATGTGATTGCGTTTCCGGTCCTGATTCTTGCCATCGCCCTGGCGGGCTGGCCGCAGTATGCCCGTACGGTAAGGGGATCGAGCATGGTGGAAAAAAACAAGGAATACGTGCAGGCCGCCAGGGTGATCGGCGTTTCGGGCCCGCGCATCATGTTTGGCCATGTACTGCCCAATGTGCTGGGGCCCGTGCTGGTGCTGGCCACGGTTCATCTGGCAACCGCCATCATTACCGAGGCCACCCTGTCCTTTCTGGGGGTGGGTGTGCCGGCCACGTCGCCGTCCCTCGGCACATTGATCCGGGTAGGCAATGATTTCCTGTTTTCCGGAGAGTGGTGGATCACCATCTTCCCCGGGCTTGCACTCATTGTCCTGGTGTTGTCCGTCAACCTGCTGGGTGACTGGCTGCGTGATGCCCTCAACCCAAGGCTGAGCTGATATGTCCCGGTTACTGGAAGTCACCGATCTGGTTGTGGAGTTTCCGCATCGTCACGGCACACTGACTGCCCTGCACGACGTGTCATTTCATATTGATGCCGGCGAAGTGCTGGGGGTAGTGGGGGAGTCGGGTGCCGGCAAATCCCTGACCGGCAGTGCCATCATCGGTTTGCTCGAGCCGCCCGGGCGCATGGCAGGCGGCAAAATCCTCCTTGACGGGCGACCCCTGCATACACTCTCGCAGGAAGCCCTCAGACGGATCCGCGGCAAGGAAATCGGCGCCATCTTTCAGGATCCGCTGACTTCCCTGAACCCGCTGTATACGGTTGGCCAGCAACTGACAGAAACCATTCAGACCCATTTGAAGCTTGGCCACAGACAGGCCCGGCAACAGGCCATCGATCTGCTGGCCGCAACGGGGATTCCCGCGCCGGCCGAACGCATTGATCATTATCCACACCAGTTTTCCGGCGGCATGCGCCAGCGTGTCGTCATTGCACTGGCGCTGGCCGCGCAGCCACGCCTGATCGTGGCCGACGAGCCCACGACGGCCCTGGATGTCTCCATTCAGGCGCAGATCATTGAGTTGCTCAAGAAACTCTGCCGGGAACGGGGCACGGCCATCATGCTGATCACCCACGACATGGGCGTCATTGCCGAAACGGCTGACCGCGTTGCCGTCATGTATGCAGGCCGTATCATCGAGGTTGGGCCGGTGCGTCAGATCATTCAGCAGCCCTTGCATCCCTATACGGTGGGCCTGATGCGCTCCATACCGGACATTACCCGCAACCTGGAACAGCTGGAACAGATTCCGGGCAGCATGCCGCGTCTGGACGCCATTCCGGCAGGCTGTGCGTTTCACCCACGTTGTGCCCACGTGATGGATATCTGCCGGCAACGCCGCCCGGAACTTGAACCGGCAGATGGACGGGAGGTGGCCTGCTGGCTGATCACAACATGACAACACCTTTGCTGGAAGTCCTCGAACTGGCGCGCCATTTTGATGTGTCGTCCCCCTGGCTGGAGCGCGTGCTGTATCGTCGTCCCCGACAATTGCTGCGCGCTGTTGATGGCGTCAGCTTTATCCTGCACAAGGGCGAGACGCTGGGCCTGGTCGGTGAATCAGGTTGTGGAAAATCCACGGTTGCCAGGCTGATTACCGGCCTGTATCCGCCATCAGGCGGACAGGTCCGATTCGAAGGTAACGATATTTCCCGCATGTCGCACAGGCAACGTCAGGCCGTACGCCGGCGCATGCAGATGATTTTCCAGGATCCCTACGCCAGTCTGAATCCGCGCTGGCGCGTGCGCCGCATCATTGCCGAGCCCTTGCGAACGCACACCAGCCTGTCTGCGGCCGAGCAGCAGTCGCGCGTGGGCGAACTGCTGGAGCAGGTCGGCCTTGCCGTGACGGATGGCAGCCGATATCCACACCAGTTCTCGGGCGGTCAGCGACAGCGCATCTCCATTGCACGTGCCCTGGCACTCAATCCGGAGTTCATTGTTTGTGACGAGCCGACGTCAGCCCTGGATGTTTCCGTGCAGGCGCAGGTGCTCAACCTCATGAAATCCCTGCAACAGGAACGGGGACTGAGCTTTTTGTTCATTTCTCACAATCTGGCGGTGGTGCATCATGTTGCGCACTGCGTGGGTGTCATGTACCTGGGGCGTATTGTGGAAACGGCTGATCGCGACACGCTGTTTGGTACGCCTCGCCATCCCTACACCCAGATGTTGCTGGGCGCTATCCCTGACATGTCCGGAACCGGCAAGGCGCGGCAGGCGGTGGCGGGCGAGGTACCCAACCCGCTGAATCCGCCATCAGGCTGCACGTTTCATCCGCGGTGTCCGCTGGCCAATGAGCGTTGTCGCGTGGAGAGGCCAGCCATGCTCGATA
>DATGUI010000137.1:0-3863 GCA_035301405.1 Burkholderiaceae bacterium | reverse complement strand
TCGAACAGCAATGCCATGACGTCTTTCATCTGCTCTTCGGTGAGGATGCCCTCATCCCCAAAGCGGGGCATGACCGAGCAGGCGTCGTACACGTGCGGATTGTAGATGCGCGTCCAGGTGTATTCCAGCATCTCTTTGGTGGCTCCGCGAATCTTGCCGTAGTGCAGCAAGGACGTACCAATATTGCCAAAGGAGATTTCTGCCTTGGACATTTCATGGCAGGCATAACAGTTGCCGCCACGGGCCGCCCCGGGCTTGTCCGACCACTGCAAGCCGCGGCCGCTCTGCGCGATTTTTTCGCCCTGGCGCCAGTCGCCGAGGAATTCGCCGTCAGCCGGGAACTTGACGCTTTCTTGTGCCGCTGCCGTAATTTTTTCGACCACATCCTTGGGCAGTTCCGTGCCCGCACGTTCGGCATCGGAACATACTTTCTGCATTTCGGACTGCTGCAGGCGGTCAAGCTTGACCTCGCTTCTTTCGGTGAAGGACGCCTTGAGGACTTCCAGTACGGCTGCTTCGTCGGTACCCGTTTGCCAGTCGTCGGCCAAAGCAGGCCCCGACAGGCACAGCGCCGTGGCCGCGATCGTAGCGATTTTGAGGGATTTCATGTTGTTCTCCGTTTAGCGTTTCAGGGCAGGGGCGTCCATTTCACCGCCATTGGCATTGACTGCCAGATAAGTGGTGAGATCAACGGAAGCCTGAGAGCCGTATTCGAGTACGGGCATGCGTTGCTGACGGAAGCAGTCCCTGAGGCGCCACTGCATGGTGCGCAACGAGCCCTGGGATACACGGTAGGCGGGCCAGCTCGAATATGCGCGCTGCGCGAGCTCGGGCTCATTCAGGTTGGGGAAGTCTTGCAATCGAATGCGCTGACCCGTTACGGCATGGCAGGAAGAACATGAAAAATCATATGGGCCGCCACGGAAGTAGAAGATCTGTTCGCCCCGCTTGTAGGAGGCTTTTTCTTGTTCGTGCTCTTGGGGAACAGCAATGGTGGAACCCCTTGAAGCTGCCACCACATAAGCCACGATGGACTCCATGTCGCTGGCGTAATCGGAACCGGCTGAAATGGCCTTGTCAGCCTGCTCTTGCGGGTCCAGCCCCTGGATGGTATCCATGCAATAGAGAATGCGGGTTTCCAGATCCATCACCCGGCCAGCGTCCTCAAAATAGCGGGGCATTTCAGCGTAGGCGTTTTCAATGACGCCCGGGCCTTGCCCCAGGTCGCATTCTTCAAGCGTAGCCGACTTGGGGCCGCGCTCTTCGAACCAGATGGCCTCGCCGTCCATTTCGGTAAGCTCGGCAGGGTTGCCCCCTGCCCCAAGCATCTCGCGGTATTGGGCAAGACCATCTTCGGTACTTTGTGCGTGTGCGCCAGCGGGCGCCAGGGCCACGCCCAGCATCGCCAGACTGGCACTGATGATTGTTCGCATCATGGGGAATCTCCTCCGGTTATGCTTTTTCCATGCATGAGAGTCATTTAGCGGATTTCAACTGTGTCGGTGCGTGTGTCACCTTCGTTGTCATTCCAGGTGACTTCGACTTCGTCACCCTTGTCGCCGCCTTCAAACTTGAATGACAGGAACGGGTCGCGGGATACCGCTGGCCCCCATTGGGTTTGAAGCACGGTCTTGCCGTTGCATACGGCAGTCACGTCTGTAATGAAGTGGGCTGGAATGGTGTTGCCGTCATCGTCCTTGCGTTGACCAGTTTCCATGATGTGGCTCATCAGAACCTTGACTTCGGTAACGCCGTCGGTGTGTGCGGCGCGAATGCGCATTGGCCTTGCCATGATAGATAACTCCTGGATTGTTCGTAATTGAAAAGCCGTACAAATGATTGTGCGGAATCAGCCGCCACAGCCGCCGAGGGTGACCTTGACTTCCTTGTGGGCCAGATAGTAGTTGCCGTCAGCCTTGACCAGGGCGTAAATGTCGGATGTGCCGCCCATCTTGATGCGGGTGGCGACTTCAGGCAGCGTGCCTTCGGGAATGGTGAACTGGGCCGTGAGTGCGTTGGGGTTTTCGGGGACCAGAATGGAAATCTCGGTGGTGTTTTCCAACTCACTGGCGACTGCTACGGGTACGACGGCGCCATTTTCTGCAATGTCGGGAGCCTGCAGTGAAATCTTGTCGCTTTCCTCGCCACTGCCGCTGCCGCCCAGGGCTTCGATGACCCCTTCGATGTCTGTCGCCTCAAAGGCTTCTTCGTTCCATTTTTCTTGTGCGGCCCAAGCCTGTTGAGGCTTGATCACGCCGGCTGTGAGTGCCACAGCAAGGGCGGTCCCCAGTTTCAGGACGTTTCTGCGTTCAATATTCATCGTGCTTTCCTCTTGTGAATGAAATGTTGACAGGTAATCGTGAATGCGGTTGTCCAATGGGTTCATTCCAGATTGCCGGAGAGAATCCAATCAATGATCGTGCGGGTGTCATCGTCGGACAAACCGGGATTGGGCGGCATGGGTACCGAACCCCAGTTGCCCGAGCCCCCTTCCTGAACCTTGCCGACCAGCATGTCAGCGGCATCGGCGTCGTCAGCATACTTGCTGGCCACATCCATGAATGACGGACCAATCTTCTTGGAATCAATACCGTGACAAGCCATGCAGCCATTGTCTTCGAGCAACGCCCGGACAGCCACGCTGTCGTCTGCATTATCGCTGGATGACTGGTTGGCCTCGTCAAACTGTGCCCGTGCGTATGTTCGGAATTGCTCGGAATTGTCTGCGAGGGTGCCGGTAAACTGCGGTTCCAGGGTATTGACACCGCGAACCGGCCCGACAATACGATTTTGCAGGGCCATATCGCCGTGGGCGTCACGGGCTCTTTCGGGCATTTCGGAAGAGACTTCCACAGTGTCAACGCAGTCTGTCATGCAATCGGTATTGTGGGTATCGGGCTCGCCATCGACGTTCCAGAGCCCCTCCCAGAACACCACGCCATTACGGTTGGGCATGCGTTCCTGGACTTCGGCCATGTTTTCGTGTGACAAGGTGAAATCATAGTCGACAATATCAGCCAGGCTCAACAAATAGGCCAGCGCGGCGTAGACATCATCGGGAGAGAGGGAACGAGGGTTATCCCAGGGCATGGCGCGATAGATGTAATCCCACAGTGTGGATACGGTGGGGGTGGTCATGATGATGGTGCGCGACGATTGCGTTGGGCTGGTCAGGGACGCCACCTTGCCGGTTTCAATATCCTCTTCGGTGGTGCCACCGATCAGCGGGGTGAAATAGGCGTTGCTTTCGGCAAACGAGCCATGACACGCGGCGCAAGTGGCCTCCCAGAGGTCTTCGCCATCCATGACTGTGCCTTGCCCCTTGGGCAGACCCTTGAAGTCGGGACGCACATCGATATCCCAGGCATCGATTTCAGAATCCGTGGCGGGCCGACCAAGATCAAACCCGGTTTCGGCAACGGCTGTCGGCACGACCAGGCTACCGGCCAGTGCCAGTGCTGCAGCCAGCAGACTGCGCTTACTCCACATGTACATTGGTGACCTCCCCGCTTTCGTGGACCTTCCAGGACTGAATGGCGTTATTGTGATAGACAGAGCGCGAACCCCGGACTTCGCGCAACTGACGATAGCGCGGCTGCACAAACCCGGTACTGTCCATGGCCCGGCTTTGCAGGATAACAGGCGAGCCATCCCAGACCCAATCGATGTTGAAGCGTGTCAGGCATTTGTCGAGTACCGGGGTTTCAAGCCGTGCAGTACGCCAGTTCTTGCCGCCGTCAAACGAGACATCCACTTGCTTGATGTGTCCCCTGCCGGACCAGGCCAGGCCGCTGACGTTATAAAAGCCCTTGGTAAGCAGTGCCTGCCCGCCTGATGGCGTAGTGATGACAGATTTGCACTCT
>DATGUI010000136.1:0-8121 GCA_035301405.1 Burkholderiaceae bacterium | reverse complement strand
CGTGCACCTGTCATCCTGACCTTTGAATCCTTCGCCTACAAACGGGGGGTTCCCGGCGATGCCGACCTCGTCTTTGATGTCCGCTGCCTGCCCAACCCGCATTACGATCAAGCCTTGCGAGACCTGACAGGCAGAGACACCCCGGTGGCAGAATGGCTGCAGCGCTTTGGCACTGTTCAGAGCATGATCGACGATATCGCCGGATTTGTGCGACGGTGGCTGCCGGTGTATGCTCAGGACACCCGAAGCTATTTGACCGTGGCCATCGGTTGCACCGGTGGGCAACATCGCTCCGTATATATTGCCGAGCAACTCGCCAACCTGTTTGCTCACAAGCAGCCCTTGCTGCGGCACCGTAACCAGCCACAACTCAACGCCCCATAGGGTTATCCGGTTTATTTGCCCATGCTGCGCTTACTGCTGATCGTGCTTTCGTGTGTCGTTTTATTAGGGGGCTGTGCATCCAAGCGCCAGGTATCAAAAGGCGGTGGCTACTATAAAGACGACGGCCCCGGTAGCCACATTCCGGCCAATATAGCCGCCATCCCCAACGCCACCCCACGTCTGGAAACGCCTCGGCCAGCCAACGCACGCCCCTATAAAGTGCTTGGTCGACGCTATGTGCCCCTGACCAGTCACCAGGCTTACCGAAAAACCGGTATCGCTTCCTGGTATGGGCGCAAGTTTCATGGCAAGAAGACTGCCAGCGGTGAAATCTACGACATGTACGCCATGACCGCCGCACACCGCACCCTGCCCATTCCCAGCTATGCACGGGTTACTCGCGTGGGTACGGACAAATCCATTATTGTTCGTATCAATGACCGCGGGCCTTTTCATCAATCCCGAATCATCGATCTGTCTTATGTGGCTGCGGCCAAGCTGGACCTCATTGGGCCGGGCAGCGGCAAAGTGATGGTTGAAGCCATCACCAACGACGCCATCAAGAACAACGCCTGGCAACCCGATGCCGCACCAGCGCCAAAAGCCAGACCCATTCCACCGGCACCCCCCGCGCCAGCCCCCACCCTGATCACAAAGGCGGGCCCTACGTCCCCTCCAAGCCCACCTTCAGCAGACTCCTCCGAACCCACTGACGCCCTGCAAGCCCTGCAGCTACCCGTTGCGCTGGCCAAGAGCGACATACCCGCAGCGCGCCCCTTGGACAGTTCAGGTGTCTTTTTGCAGTACGGTGCATTCAGCGATCACAGCAATGCCAACAAGCTCGCCCAGCGTCTTAATCAGGATATCAACCATATAGAGAGCCGGACGGCAGAGATCATCCAGCATGCTGCCTTGTACCGGGTGCGTATCGGACCGTACGCCAACCGCACTCAAGCGGTCAATGCGGCCCTGCGCATTGAAGGCGCTACCGGCCTGAAGGCAACCTACCGCGCAGCCGATTCCGATCGTTCCAGTGCCAGCCTGTAGGCTGCATCACGAGGCAGGCGACCGGTATCGGTCAGAATGCGCGCCGCATCCCTGACGCTCAGCTTTTTCAGCAAGGCGTCCATCAGGTGCTGATCATCTGGATGAACCGCATGAGTGTCGACAGCGGGGGGCGCTTCGACAATCAGCACGAACTCGCCCTGCCTGCGTTGCGGGCGTGCAGCCAGCCAGGCGCCAGCCTCAGCCAAGGGCAAACTAGCCACCTCTTCGAATCGCTTGGTCAATTCGCGAGCGACATGCACAATACGCTCCGGGCCACAGACCACCTGCAGATCAGCCAGTGCAGCGGTCAGACGATGCGGCGTTTCAAAGATGACCACCGGGGCGGCCAGAAAACACCAGTACTCGAGCCACTTCCGGCGTGCTCCCCCCTTGCTGGGGGCAAAGCCGGCAAACACAAATGCCGGATTGTGATCAGTGCTCACGCCTGTGGCCATCAGGGCGGCAATGACCGCGCTGGGCCCCGGAATGGGCACCACACGCAGACCCGCCCCCCGCACTGCCCGAACCATGCGTGCGCCGGGGTCGCTCACTGCCGGCGCGCCCGCATCAGACACCAGCGCGACGCGCTCACCGGCGTGCAGGCGTTCGATTACCCGTTGCGCCATGACCGCTTCGTTATGCCTGTGTACTGGCCATAATGGGGTATCAAGACCCCAGCCCTGCAACAAATGACGGGTCACGCGGGTATCTTCGGCAACAATGACGTCGCAATCGCGCAGGACCTGCCAGGCCCGAAGACTGAGATCCGCCAGGTTGCCAATGGGAGTGGCCACCATGAACAAGCAGCTGGCCGGCCAGTCTTGCTGTGTCAATTGCTGGTAGCGTTCTTGCCAGCCGGATGGTGCACTGGCGCGTTTGGCCTCATCATTCATATAATTTATCTGCAAGGACAGGAGAGACACGTCATGAAATGGGATGCACATCAGCAGTTGTTTGACATCGCCAAGCGCGCACAACGCCTGGCACGAAAAAAACGTTCTGCATGTGCCCGGAAGCCGCTGCAGGGCCGCGCGTTGGCCATGCTGACCGCCCACTCTTCGCCTCGCCTGGTGTCGCCCACCCAACAGCAGGGCGGGCAGGCCGAAAACACCGCCGCTGACTGGCTACAGGCAAGAGGCCTATCCATTCTAATGCGTAATCTTGCCTGTCGGGCAGGTGAGATTGATCTCATCGCATGCGACGAAGATGTCCTGGTCTTTGTTGAGGTACGCCAACGCCACAATGCCCGCTACGGTGGCGCAGCAGCCAGCATCACCCGGGCCAAGCAGCAACGCATCACACGTGCAGCCAGTTACTTTCTGCCCGCCTTGTCCCAGGCCTACTTTCAGGGCCAGACACCGGTCTGCCGGTTTGACGTGGTTGTCCTTGACGCCGAGCAACTTACGTGGCATCCCCACGCGTTTGACCAAACTCTTGTATAAACGAACTGTTCCCTCATCACACCCGCTAACATGCGACAATACTGACTATGGACATGACTGCGCACATGGCATCGCATTTTGATGCCGCCATCCAGACACTTCAGGACAGCACCGCTTCCATGGCGCCTGCCTTGGCACAAGCGGTAGAGCTGTCTTTCGCCACCCTGACCAACAACGGGCGCATACTGGCCTGTGGCAATGGAGGGTCCGCCGCTGATGCCCAGCACTTCATTGCCGAGCTTGTTGGCCGTTTCGAACGCGAGCGTCTGCCATTGGCCGGGCTTGCGCTTAACACCGATACTGCCATCCTTACCGCGGTTGGCAACGATTACGGTTATGCGTCCATATTCGAACGCCAGGTCGAGGCCCTGGGCCAGCCTGGTGATATCCTGGTCGCCATTTCTACCAGTGGCAATTCAGCCAACGTGAACCGCGCCATACAGGCTGCTCACGACCGCAACATGGCCGTCATTGCCATCAGCGGAAAGGGGGGTGGCGAAATGGCAACCTTGCTTGCCGACACCGACGTCCACCTGTGTGTGCCTCATGATCGCACCATGCGCATTCAGGAAGTACACATTGTGCTGCTGCATGCCCTGTGTGATGGCATTGATGCCCTGTTACTCGGAGGTCCTTCATCATGAGCGCTGCTTTTCGTCCCGTCCAACTGCTTTATCTTGCCGCGTGTCTGGCTGCACTCACCCTGTTGAGCGCTTGCGCGCCATTGGTCGTAGGCGGTACGGCAGCAACCACGGCCTTCATTGCCACGGACCGCCGCACCACCGGCGAACAAGTCGAGGATCGCGCCATCGAATTCAAGACCGCCTCGGAAATGCGTCGTCTCTTCGATGATGCCGCCAGGGTCAGTGTCACATCGTATGCTGGACGGGTTCTGCTCACGGGCGAAGTGCCTGACGAAGCCGGAAAAAAGCGGGCTACCGAAGCAACCGAACAGGTTGAACAGGTAAAGGAAGTCTTCAACGAGACTCGAGTCGGCAAAAAACGCAGCATCAGCGAACGCACTCAGGACACCTGGATCACGTCAAAGGTCAAAAGCTCGTTGATCAAGACGAAAGACGTCCCCACCCGCACCATGATTGTCACCACGGATGACGGCGTGGTCTATCTCCTCGGAAGGGTGACCGAAGACGAGTCCCGACGGGCTGCCATCGTTGCCTCATCCACGCCCGGCGTGAAGAAGGTCATCAAGGCTTTTGATGTTGTCTCCGCCGACAGCCTGATCAGTGCACGAGACAAGGATCTTGAAAAGTCAACAGAACAAGCCGACGCCGATGCAGAAAAAGATCCGGACGCCATGTTCGCTGACAATAATGGTGGCACGGTAGAATCCATCCCGCTGGACGATTGAAAATGCTGTTTGATCGCTTGTTTACCAGTTTGCTGGTCAGTCTCTGCCTCATTTTGGCAGCCTGTTCAGACTCCTCCGGTAACGCTGCACCGGATGTCACCTTCAATACACTTGACGGTCAGACCATCTCTACTCAGGAACTTCGTGGCAAGGTCGTGCTGGTCAAATTCTGGGCAACGGACTGCACCACTTGTGTCGCCCAGATGCCAGCAACCATTGATCGCTACCAGGCATTGTCGTCGCAGGGATTTGAAACCGTCGCCATCGCCATGAAGCACGACCCGGAATCTTATGTACGCAATTTCACGCGTTCGCGTCAGCTTCCCTTCCCCGTGGTCATGGACCGCGACGGCAGTCTTGCCAAAGCCTTTGGTGATGTAAAGATGACACCAACCACCCTGCTGATTGATAAAAAGGGCCGCATCATCAAGCGTTACCTTGGCAATTACGATGAGACCAAACTGGTCTCGACCATCAACAAGGCGCTTACCGGCTGATCTGCCGTTATCCACCCCCATCATCATGACACCCTCTTCCCAAGCCAGTTCAGCAGCAGGGCTCAGCTCTGCTGTCCAGGCCAAGGTTCTTTCCGAAGCCCTCCCCTATATCCGCCGCTTTCATGGCTCTACCGTCGTCATCAAATATGGCGGCAACGCCATGACGGACCCGGCGTTACAGCGTCATTTTGCCCACGACGTCGTGCTGCTGCGCCTGGTGGGTCTCAACCCCGTGGTCGTGCATGGTGGTGGCCCGCAAATCAACCGCGCCCTTGAGCGCGTGGGCAAGGAAGGCAGTTTTATCCAGGGCATGCGCGTGACCGACGCCGAAACCATGGAAGTGGTTGAATGGGTCCTGGGTGGCCAGGTCCAGCAGGATATCGTGGTGATGATCAATGAAGCGGGCGGCAAGGCGGTTGGCCTGACTGGCAAAGACGGCTGCCTCATTCAGGCAAGAAAAAAAATGCTTGAAGACGCCAACAACCCGGGCCAGTGGCTTGACATCGGTTTCGTGGGCGATATTACCCGTGTCGAACCGGCTGTCGTTCGGGCCCTGCAGAAAGACCAGTTCATCCCGGTGATCTCTTCCATTGGCTATGGCGACGACGGCACCGCCTACAACATCAATGCGGACGTCGTGGCGGGCAAGATGGCAGAGGTACTGGGCGCCGAAAAGCTGATCATGCTGACCAACACGCCTGGTGTGCTCGACAAGGAGGGCAAACTGCTGCAGAAACTGTCCGCGCGTGCCATTGACGAACTCGTCGAAGACGGCACCTTGTCCGGAGGCATGCTGCCCAAAATTGCTTCTGCCCTGGATGCCGCGCGCCATGGCGTCAACTCAGTACACATCATTGATGGCCGCGTGCCGCACAGCCTGTTGCTGGAAATCCTGACCGACCGCGGCGTGGGCACCATGATTTCCCACTAACCGCCAGATACCTGTGCTGCGCAAGACAACATCCCTGCACCGTCCTCGCATGCGGACGCATGCGGATCAGCAGGCCATGGTCTGGCTGTTTGACCTGGACAACACCCTGCACGATTCATCACGGGCCATGTTCAATGCCATTGATACCGCCATGACCCACGCCGTGCAGGAATCTGCCGGCTGTGACCTGCAGACTGCCAATGCCCTGCGATTGCAATACTGGAAACGCTATGGTGCCACCGTCATCGGCATGGTTCGGCATCATGGCGTGAATGCACAAGACTTTCTTCAACGCAGTCACGATTTTGACATTCCCAGTCTGATTCATGCCGAGCCGGGCGTCGCCCGCACGCTGAACCGTCTGCCCGGTCGCAAGATCCTGCTGACCAATGCACCCGAATCCTATGCCCGGACGGTACTCGACGGACTTGGTCTGCTGCCGCTGTTTGACAACTTGTGGACCATGGATCAGATGGCGCTGCAGGGCCGCCTGCGGCCCAAGCCCTCATTGGCCCTGATGCGCCAGGTACTTGCTCGCTCGCTGGTCGGCCCCGCGCAGCTGATCCTGGTGGAAGACACATTGAAAAATCTCAGGGCGGCGCACCAGCTGGGAATGAGAACCGTGCATTTTCATCATCCGGGAACCCCGTTTTCTTCGGCACTCAAGGGCAAGCCACCCTGGGTGGACATGCGCATCACGTCGCTGCGCCAGCTGATTCGGGCACGGTTTTTGTGGCGCATACCGGACAGGCCGGATCGGGCCGGAATCTGACGGTCTGCCACTGCATGGTGAGCGCATCCAGACAAAGCAAACGGCCAACCAGGGGCTCACCCATGTCTGCCAGCAGTTTCAGGGCTTCGGCTGCCTGCACACTGCCGATAATGCCCACCAGCGGACCCAGCACGCCAGTGGTCGCGCAACGCAGTTCAGTGACGTCGGGAGAGTCTGGAAACAGGCAGTGATAGCACGGCGCCTGACTGCTGCGCATGTCGTAGACACTGACCTGGCCCGAAAATCGTATGGCCGCACCCGAGACCAATGGCTTGCGAAACTTGACACAAGCATGGTTGACTGCGTGGCGCGTGGCAAAATTGTCGCAGCAATCCAGAACGATGTCGGCCGCAGCCACCTGCGCCTCCAGTTCGGCGCCCTCCAGGCGCGCAACGACGGGCTCGATGCGTATGTCGGGATTCAGTGCCTGCAGTGCCTCCTGGCCCGAAATAGCCTTGGGCGCATCCACACGGCTTGAGGTGTGCAGAATCTGCCGTTGCAGGTTGGACAGTTCGACCACGTCATCGTCCGCCAACACAATATGCCCCAGCCCGGCACCCGCCAGATAATAGGCAGCTGAAGAGCCCAGGCCACCCGCGCCAATCACCAGGGCCCGGGCGCCGGAGACGCTCTCCTGGCCTTCTATGCCGAACTCGTCAAGCAGAATATGCCGTGCGTAGCGCAACAACTGCGCATCGGTGAGATCGGACACTTAATCGTCCCCCATGCGGATCAGTCCATCGGGCGTCACGCGATAGCGTCTGATGTCAACGCCGCCACGGTCATTCACTGGACTTTTTTTTTCAGCGGCGTCCGTGGCTGATGAGTCGGTACTGCTGGCTTCCTGATCAGTTTTTGCAACCTTGTCCTTTGACGGGTTGTTGCGCCGGACCGGACGGTTGCTCAGCAGATTGATGGCCTGGCTGAGCTGGTAGTCGTCCTCGCCGCCAAACTCGAACATGACGGGATCATCAATGACCTGGTAGTCGTCGTCGGCGTCCTCATCACTGGTCTCGGCGTCGGTCAGCGTGCCATTGATCAGGTGGTGGGCGAGGTCGCCTTCACGGGGAAGACGGAACAGATTGCCCTCGGCCGTGTCATCCACGATGATATCGGGCTTGACGCCCGTTACCTGAATGGAGCGCCCCTTGGGTGTGTAGTAGCGCGCCGTCGTCAGCTTGATTCCGGCGGTATCACCCAGCGGCAGCACGCTCTGCACCGAGCCTTTGCCAAAGGTACGGTTGCCCATCACGGTTGCGCGCCCGTAGTCCTGCAAGGCGCCCGCAACAATTTCAGAAGCGGAAGCCGACCCCACGTTGACCAGCACCACCATGGGAACCGTTTCGGCCCACTCACGCACCGTGCCCTGCCCGTCTTCGCGTTCCCGCTTCAGGATCTGGTGCGTATCACCGCTGGTGCGGCTGTGATAATCGCGATTGGCAGAAGCAATCCGGCCTTTGGTGGACACGACCACACCGCTGTCCTGCATGAAGAGGGATGAGACACCAATGGCGCTTTCAAGCAGACCGCCCGGATCATTGCGCAAGTCCAGGATGAGTGCACGGGCATTGTGGTCGGCCATATCGGCAACATGCCTGGCCAGATCTGCCTCGGTGCGCTCCTGGAACTGGGAGATGCGGATGTAGGCGATGTCATCGTCCAGCCTCTTGGCCCGTACG
>DATGUI010000135.1:0-5405 GCA_035301405.1 Burkholderiaceae bacterium | reverse complement strand
GCCTGGCATTGGGCCAGTATTCTCGCTCTTGGCAAGGTGACCTCATGACTGCTTGCAGAAACGAAACCGATTCCATGGGTACCATCCAGGTACCGGCTCACCGATACTGGGGGGCCCAAACACAGCGCTCCATCGATAACTTCCCTATTGGGCGCGACCGGTTCGTCTGGCAGCCGTCCGTCATCCGGGCACTGGGCATTCTCAAGCATGCCGCAGCCCAGGCCAATGGGGATCTCGGCGAGCTTCCCCAGGACATTGCCTCGCTGATCACCCAGGCAGCCCGAGACGTGATCGACGGCAAGCTTGATGATGAGTTCCCGCTGGTGGTGTTCCAGACCGGGTCCGGCACCCAGTCCAACATGAATGCCAATGAAGTCATTGCCAACCGCGCCATCGAACTGGCTGGGGGTACCCTCGGGTCCAAGTCACCGGTTCATCCCAACGATCACGTCAACCGCGGGCAATCTTCCAACGACACCTTTCCGACCGCCATGCACATCGCTGTTGCCCGGGAAATTACCGATGCACTGCTGCCGGCTGTCACCCGATTGCGTGACAGCCTGGCGGCCAAGCAGGCCGAGTATGCCGACATCGTGAAAACGGGCAGAACCCACCTGCAGGATGCCACGCCCATTACGCTGGGGCAGGAAATCGGTTCGTGGGTGGCACAGGTTGATTTCGGCCTGGACCGGGTCCAGGAAGCCCTGAGCCCAGTCTACGATCTGGCCATTGGCGGTACGGCTGTCGGGACGGGCCTGAATGCCCACCCTGAGTTTGGGGAGCGCACGGCCGCCCATATTGCCACGCTTACCGGGCTGCCGTTTCGCAGCGCCGACAACAAGTTTTTTGCCTTGTCAGCGCACGATGCACTGGTCAATGTGTCGGCCGCCTTGCGCACGCTTGCGGGCGGTCTCATGAAAATGGCCAACGATGTCCGCTGGCTGGCCAGCGGCCCGCGTTGCGGCATCGGCGAGCTGCACATCCCTGAAAACGAGCCCGGCTCGTCCATCATGCCCGGCAAGGTCAACCCCACGCAATCCGAAGCCCTGACCATGGTATGCGTGCAGGTGTTTGGCAATGACGCCGCAACGGCCTTTGCCGGTTCCCAGGGGAATTTTCAGCTCAACGTGTACAAACCGGTCATGGTGCACAACGTGCTCGAAAGCATCGCCCTGATCAGCGACGCCTGCCTGGCGTTCAACGACCACTGCGCGACAGGCATTGCGCCCAATCACGACATCATCGAACGCAACCTGAACCAGAATTTAATGCTGGTCACAGCACTCAACCGGCACATCGGCTACGATAAAGCAGCAGCCATTGCCAAAAAGGCCCAGGCAGAAAACATCACGCTGCGCGAAGCTGCGCTGGCATCCGGTCATGTGACCGGGCAGCAGTACGACGAATGGATCGTGCCGCTGAACATGACCCGACCCTGATACCGCCTCCCGCTGGCAATGGATCTTCGTTCCCTCGCGCCATCCGGAGATCACTATGCCTTACTCGTCATCACGACACCCCGACACGGGGCTGGCAAGGCTGCTGATCTGCCTGGCCTTGCTGGCATGGGCGCTGGCCGCCGGCGTGGCGGGTGTGCGGGCACAGACGCAGGCACCCACAGCGGTTCAGGTCAGCGTCCAGGATGTCATCGGACCGGCCACCGCTGATCACATCATCCGCCACCTTGATCAGGCGGTCGAGGCAGACGCCTCCCTGTTCATCATCGAGCTCGATACGCCAGGCGGCCTGGATTCTTCCATGCGCGCCATCATCCAGGCCATCCTGCGCTCACCCATACCTGTCGCCACCTTTGTCAGCCCGGCCGGTGCCCGGGCCGCCAGTGCCGGTACCTTCATCCTGTATGCCAGTCATATTGCCGCCATGGTGCCGGCCAGCAACCTGGGTGCAGCGTCCCCCGTGTCCATTGGCATGAATCTGCAGGGCAATGCTGCATGGGCACAGCAGGTCAAATCGGCATCCAGCACGTCAACGGCTGAAGCTTCGGGTGTCAACAACCAGCCCGCTACGACTGAGCCTTCATCCAATGAGCAGGGGCGCGCTGACGACGCGGCACAGGACAACGACGCGGTAATGCATGAGCCCGAGGAGCATAAAGGAGACGAGAGTAACAAGAGCAGCGGGGAGGGCAAGGACACAGAAAAAGGCAAAGATGACGACAAGCCGGCGTCATCCCAATCCGATATCCTGTCCAGCAAGGCCACGTCCGATGCGGCGGCTTACCTGCGCAGCCTTGCCCAGCTGCGGGGTCGCAATGCCGACTTTGCCGAGCAGGCGGTGCGTGATGCCAGCAGCCTCTCGGCGCAAGAAGCCTTGGATCAAGGCGTCATCGATTACGTTGCGGTCGATGTGCCAGCGCTCTTGTCCCAGCTGGATGGCGCTGAAATCACCTTGTCCGGTACAAACACCGTGACGCTGTCCACTGCTGGCATGAGCGTGCAAAACATCGAGACCAGTCTCAGAACCAGGTTGCTCAGTCTGCTGACCAATCCGCAACTGGCCGTCATCCTCATGATGATTGGCGTCTATGGGCTGTTTTTTGAGTTGACCAGTCCCGGCTTTGCCCTGCCCGGCGTGGCGGGCATCATTTGTCTGGTGCTGGCCATGTATGCCTTTCACATGCTGCCCATCAACTGGGCGGGCGTGGCATTATTGCTGGTGGGGGCGGCGCTGATGATTGCCGAAGTCTTCATGCCCAGCTTTGGCGCACTGGGCATAGGCGGGCTGATCGCCTTTGTGCTGGGCGGTACCTTTCTGACCGACAGCGACACCGATCTGCCAGGTTTTGATTTGTCGCTGCCCTTCATGGCCGGTGTCGGTGCGGCCAGCCTGGCACTGATCTTGCTGGGAGGCGGTCTGGCTGCACGGGCGTATCGTCGCCCGGTGGTGACTGGCGAGCATGGCATGATAGGGCAGGGCGGCGTGGTCACCGGTCAGGTCGCCGGCAAGACCTATGCACGCGTCGCCGGCGAGCAATGGCATGTGGTGGCCAACCAGCCACTGCAAGTTGGCCAGCACATCCGGGTCGTTGCCATTGACGGCCTGACGCTACAGGTAGAAACAACCCAGGAGATCACACCATGATTTACGGATTCAACATTGGCTTGACGGTGTTCATCGTCGTGCTTGCCCTGGTGGTCATCAATGCCATCAAAGTCCTGCGCGAATATCAGCGCGGGGTCATCTTTACACTGGGCCGATTCAGCAGCGTCAGAGGACCCGGCCTGATCCTGGTCATTCCCGTACTGCAGCAAATGGTCAGAGTAGACCTGCGTATCGTGGCCATGGACGTTCCGTCTCAGGATGTCATCTCGCGCGACAACGTCTCGGTCAAGGTCAACGCCGTGGTCTATTTCCGGGTCATGGATCCCGACAAGGCCATCATCCAGGTGGAACGCTATCTGGAAGCCACCAGCCAGCTGGCTCAGACCACCCTGCGGGCGGTATTGGGCAAGCACGAGCTTGACGAAATGTTGTCGGAACGTGAAAAACTCAATGCCGACATTCAACATATTCTTGATGCCCAGACCGACGCCTGGGGCATCAAGGTCACGACGGTGGAGATCAAGCACATTGACCTCAACGAAACCATGATTCGCGCCATTGCCCGACAGGCCGAGGCTGAGCGCGAAAGGCGCGCCAAGGTCATCCATGCAGAAGGCGAGAAGCAGGCGGCCAAAACTCTCATGGAAGCTGCAGAGATCCTTGCTGCCCAGCCTTCTGCCATGCAGCTGCGATATCTGCAGACGCTGACCCAGGTCGCGGGAGACAAATCCTCGACGCTGGTCTTTCCGGTGCCCATGGACCTGCTCAGTCACTTGGGCCCAAGACAGCCCGAAAACGTTGCATCATCGTCAAGCGGGCCACAGCCGCCAACCAGCCCAACCTGAATATTTCATGCTTCATGCAACAGTGTGGTGCCAGGGATTCTGCGCTATCATTGAACGTGATCAACAATATTGTTTTTCCCAACAGGAGGTCTTGTTATGAAACTGCTAAAGCTGCTTGCATGCGTACCACTGGCACTGGCCGGGGCGTCGGTACAGGCCGAACCGGATCCAGCACAGATCCAGGAAATTCTCACCAAAAATGCGTGCCTGGCCTGTCATGCCGTTGACAAGAAAATGATTGGCCCTGCCTACCAGGACATTGCCGACAAGCATGCCGATGACGATGATGCAGCCGCTGTACTGGCCAAACATATTCGTGAAGGCAGCTCCGGGGTCTGGGGTCAGGTTCCCATGCCCCCCAACCCTGGCGTTTCTGACGACGAGCTCGAGCTGGTTGTCGAGTGGATTCTGGCCGGCGCACCTGAATAATCGCCTGCCTGCCGAGCCTGCAACAGGCTCGGCCCTTTTGCGCGGGTGATCCTCCACCCGCGTTGTTTCAAACTGGTATCACTTTTTCTGGTGCTGCGTGCCGACGCTGTCCATTGGCCCCTTTTCGTTTCCATTGTTGCTGCTGGTGGGTGTGGTCGCCATCATTCTAGGTCTGATGGTGACCGTTGTTTCAGACAACCAGAGACCGCGCCGGGCCGAGTCGCTACTCAGCCGCTGGCTGATCATTGCCGTGGTGGCCGGCCGGATTGCCTTTGTCTCTCAATATGCCAGTATCTATCAGGATCACCCCTGGTCGATGCTGGATCTGCGTGATGGCGGCTTCTCCCTGCCATGGGCACTGGCCATATTGCTTGTCGGGGTCACCCTGACCGCCTGGCGGCGTCCCGCCACCCGTCGCGCCTTGCTGGCCGGCACATTTGCAGGTATCAGCGTCCTGGGCATGGGTTATGCAGGGGCGCATCTCTGGGGCAACCAGCAGGGTATGGAGCTGCCCGAACTTACCCTCAGCACGCTGGATGGCTCACGTGTGCCGCTGTCACAGTTTCATGGCAAGCCCGCTGTCATCAATCTGTGGGCCACCTGGTGCCCACCGTGCCGGCGGGAAATGCCCGTACTTGCGCACGGCCAGAAACAACACGGCAACCTGCACTTCATCTTTGCCAACCAGCGCGAGGCCAGCGAAACCATTCGTGACTACCTCGATGATGAAAACCTCGATCTGGACAACATTCTGATCGACGCTGAAGGTAAACTTGCACAGAGTATTCAAAGCAATGGTTTGCCCACCACGATTTTCCTGGACGCAAGCGGGCATGTGGTCGATATCCGCATCGGCGAGCTTTCCGAAGCCACCCTCAATGATCGCATCCAGGCACTGGTCCGCAATGGTCAGACCTTGCCTGCACAGGAGTAACATCGAATGGCATGTGAACACATCGCGGCACGGCGCCGTATCGGATGGCAGTGGATGGGCACCCTGGTGGCTGCGTCCATGCTGGCAGCAACCGCCTGGGCCCAGACCGATGAAGACGTCACCCTGAAAGAGGG
>DATGUI010000134.1:0-2004 GCA_035301405.1 Burkholderiaceae bacterium | reverse complement strand
AGCAGGGCAGCTTTCATGTGGTGGCGGCAGGTGCCGGTTTGCGGCGTGCCTGCCACACATGCCAAAGCAGAAAGATTGCCGTCAGGGCAAAGCCGATCTGGTCGGATGCCGCACTGGCAAAGACCAGGGCTGCAGCCGCCGCAATGGCCCAGACGCGTTCGATGGGATGCATGTGGGTGAAGAGGTAACCGGTGGCCGCTGCCGCCCACAACGAGATGGCAATGAATGCCTTGATGATGACGTACACGACACCCAGCAGGCCGCCGTCTCCCTGGAGCATGAGGTCGGGGGCATAGACGGCCATGTAGGGCACGACAAAACCGGCGACGGCCACCCGCAAGGCCTGAACGCTGATTCGCAGGCCGGTGTCGCGGGCGATCGGGGCGGCTGCAAAGGCAGCCAGGGCGACGGGCGGCGTGAGGTCAGCCATGATGCCGAAATAAAAGACAAACATGTGCGAGACAATGAGCGGCACGCCCAGCGTCAGAAGAATGGGCGCCGCCAGTGAGCTGGTAATGATGTAGTTGGGGATGGTTGGTATGCCCATGCCCAGCACCAGGCAGGTGATCATGGTCAGGAACAGCGCCAGGAAAAGGTTGTCTTCGCCCAGGGCAATGACTTGTCCACCGAACAGGGTGGCCACACCGGTCAGGTTGATGATGCCGATGATGACACCAACCAGTGCACACGCCACGGCCACCGGCAGGGCATGACGCGCGCCTTCGGCCATGGCTTCTATGGCGAGTCGCAGGACACCTGCGCGCTGGCGCTGAATCAGCAGCACCAGGGCCAGGAGCGTGATGATGGCGAAAAACGTGATGACGCCAAATTCGATGAAGCCGGTGCAGGCGATGCCAAGGAGAATCCAGAACAGATAGCGCAATATGCCTTGGCTGACCCCGCTGATGACGGCGGCGCCGAAGATCAGGATGACGGTGAGCCCCAGGCCGACGGTACCGGAAAACAAGGGCGTATAGCCGGAAAACAGCAATACCACCAGGCCGATCAGCGGGATAAGCAAATACCAGCGCTGTTTGATTGCCGTCCAGGGATTGGGGCATTCGTCCTTGGGCAGGCCGTGCAGGTTCTTGCGGCCGGCTTCCAGGTGCACGGTAATGAAGGCCGTCAGAAAATACAGGATGGCCGGCACGATGGCGGCCTTGACCACTTCAACATAGGGTACGTTGATGGTTTCGGCCATGATGAAGGCCACGGCGCCCATCACGGGAGGCATGATCTGCCCGCCCATGCTGGCGGTGGCCTCGACCCCGCCGGCAAAGGCCGGCGCGTAGCCGAAGCGCTTCATGAGCGGAATGGTGAACTGGCCCGTGGTGACCACGTTGGCCACGCCCGACCCATTGATGGTGCCCATCAGCCCGGAACTGATCACGCTGACCTTGGCAGGCCCGCCTTTTGTGTGGCCCACGGTACCCATGGCAAAGTCGCTGAACAGCATGATCATGCCGGCCTGTTCAAGGAAGGACCCGAACAGGATGAAGAGAAAGATATATGTGGACGAGACATAAGTAGGCGTGCCGTATATGCCTTCCACCCCAAAGCCCAGGGTGCTGATGATTTGGTCAACGCCATAGCCGCGATGACCGAACACGCCCGGCAGGTATTCGCCAAAGAGTCCGTATAGCAGGAAGATGCCACAAATGATGGGCAGCGCCTTGCCCATCATGCGACGGGTGGCTTCAAACACCAGTGCAATGGTGATCACGCCAACCACGGCATCAAGCTGGGTCAGTTCGCCAGCGCGGGCGGTCAGGTCGGACTCGAAGATCCAGTGATAAAAGCTCAGGACAAAACCCGTGATGCCCAGCGTCCATCCCAGTACCGGGCGGCGTTTGCCGAACAGGTCGGGATACAGGGTAAAGACCATCAGCATGACAAAGCCGACGTGGATGGCCCGGATGACCTGACTGGACAGGGGACTGAATGCCGCGGTGTAGACCTGAAAGCTGGAAAATGCCACGGCAATCCAGAAAATGGCGTGTGGCA
>DATGUI010000133.1:0-14703 GCA_035301405.1 Burkholderiaceae bacterium | reverse complement strand
AGGCTGGGTGCCCAGGGAACCGTGTGTGGAGGAGGGCGCTACGACGACCTCTTTCAACTCCTGGGTGGCAAGCCATCACCGGCAACGGGGTTTGCCATTGGTATCGAACGCTTGCTGGAGCTCTGGTTGCAAGACCAGGACATGGCCGCACCGCCCGAATGCCAGGTGTATCTGGTGCATCGGGGTGACGAGGCCCAGCGTCGTGCCATGCAGATTGCCGAGGCACTGCGCGATTACGGTTTACAGGTTATCGTACATGCGGGTTCGGGCGGATTCCGTTCGCAGTTCCGGCGCGCCGACGCCAGTGGCGCAGTAGCAGCCGTGGTGCTCGGGCCCGACGAACTCGCGGCAGGCCAGGCCAGTGTCAAGTGGTTGCGGGCTGCTGAGGCTGATCAGCAGGAGTCCATTGCATTGACAGATCTGGCAGATTATTTGAAGGGCAGGATGTAAAAACATGGCTTACGATCTCGAAGAACAGGAAAAACTCGACGCCATACGTGATTGGTGGGCGCGCCACGGCACGCTCATTCTGAGTCTGGTACTGGTGGCAGCTGCTTCGGTAGCGGGTTGGCGTGGCTGGCAGTGGTACGAAGGCCACAAGGCGGGCCAGGCCATGGGCTACTTCGAGGCCCTCGAACGCGCCGCAGGTCAGAACGATGAAGACAGCATGGAACGCATCCGTGCTGCCAGCGAGACGCTGCGTTCGGACTTCTCCAAATCAGGCTATACCCCGCGCGGACTGCTGATTGCTGCCGAAGCCCTGCACGACCACGGCGACGTTGACGAAGCCATCAGGCAGCTGCAATGGATTACCCGGCACAGCAAGGAGCAGGCCATGGTCGAGCTGGCCCGCCTCCGGATCAGCGGCCTGTACTTGGGCCAAGGCAAGCACGATGCAGCCCTTGACGCACTTGATCACGACACCGAGGCATTCGAGGCCTTGTATGCCGACCGCCGTGGTGATGTGTATCATGCGCTGGGCGATGCCGAAAATGCTCAGAAACAATGGCGAGCTGCTCTGTCTCTCTTTGGTGACGACCCGCTATCGCAGGTCGTGCAACTTAAACTTGATGCCCTGACCGGAGTCTGACCATGCCGGCTTCCCTCTTTTTTCGCTGGATGCGCCCCCTGCTTGTCATCTCGCTGGCTGCCGTGGTGCTGTCAGGCTGCGGCATGTTCAAGCGCAAAGACCCCCGTACCGATCCTGCCCCCCTCACGGAATACCCCGCCGGCGTCAGCGCCAGCGTGGCCTGGACCGTTCCCGTGGGCAGCGGTTCCGGTTATGGCTTTGCGCCGCTGGAGCACGATGGTGCTGTGTATGCAGCAGCCCCCAGCGGTGTGGTCGTGAAGGTCTCCACGCGTAGTGGCAGTGTCAGCTGGCGCACCGACATCGGATATCGTCTTTCTGCCGGCGTCGGTTCAGACGGCAGCACAACAGCAGTCGCTGCCGAGGATGGCACCGTTATTGCACTCAATGCCAATGGTCAGGAAAAATGGACTGCCCGCGCAACCAGCAATGTCGCCGTTCCGCCGGTGGTGGGTGAAGGCGTGGTGGTCGTGCGCAGTGGCGATTACCGCATACAGGCGTTTGATGCCGGTGACGGCGAACTGCGCTGGAGCATACAGCGGCCCGGTCCGGCCCTGGCACTGACGACAAGCATGCAAATGATGATGCTCGAAGGCATGGTCATCACGGGCATGCCCAACGGCAAGCTCATGGCCATCGATGCCGAAACCGGCAACGTCCAGTGGGAAGGTACCGTTGGCATGGCCCAGGGCCCGACCGATCTCGAACGCATCAGCGACGTCGTGGGCAAACCCCAGTTGCAGGGTTCCTACCTTTGCGGTGTCACCTACCAGAGTCGCATGTCATGCTTTGACATCGCCCGTGGCGGGGATACCGTGTGGTCGCAGCGTTTCTCCAGCCCTACCGGCATGGCCACGGATGCGGCTCATGCCTATGCGGCGGATCCCCGTAGCGTGGTGCACGCCTTTGATCTCGAAGACGGCCACCAGGTCTGGAAACAGGAAGGCCTGCGCAACCGTCGTCTGGCTGCGCCCGCTGTGGTAGAGCAAGCCGTGGCCGTGGCCGACTTTGAAGGCTATGTCCACTTTCTCGGCCGGGCAGACGGCCAGTTGCTGGGGCGTATCAACATCGGGGGTGGACGGGTGCTTTCCCCCCTGCTGGGCACCGAACATGGCGTGATCGTGCAGGCCGGCAACGGCAGCCTGCATCGCATCAGTCTGCGCTGATCATGCCGCTCAAGCCTGTTCTTACCCTGGTTGGCCGTGCCAACGTTGGCAAATCCACGCTGTTCAATCGCATCACACGCAGCCGGGCGGCCCTGGTGGCCAACCAGCCGGGCCTGACGCGCGACCGCCATTATGGCGAAGGGCGCATGGGGGGACGGCCGTTCATTGTGGTCGATACGGGCGGCTTTGAACCCGATGCCAAAACGGGCATTGTGGTAGAAATGGCGCGTCAGACACGTCAAGCCATTGACGAATCCGACGTCATTGTCTTTCTGGTTGATGCTCGGGCGGGCGTCAATGCTCACGACCACGAAATTGCCCAGCTGCTCCGGCGCAGTGGCCGGCCGGTATTCCTTGCGGTAAACAAGGCCGAGGGCATGCGCTATGGGCCCGCACTGGCCGAATTCCATGAGCTTGGCCTGGGCGAGCCCTACGCGATTTCCGCCGCCCACGGCGATGGTGTGGCGGCCCTTGTTGACCTGGCGCTGGAAGCCATCCCCACGGTTGCGGATGACGCCCCTGGCATTGGGGCTGCCGACGACACCGATGCGGAAGGCGCCCCCGCTGCCGCCTCCAGGGCGGCAACGCGCGATCATCGCATCAAGCTGGCCATTGCCGGCCGGCCCAACGTGGGCAAGTCCACCTTCATCAATACCCTGCTTGGCGAAGAGCGGCTGGTGGCCTTTGATCAACCCGGCACCACGCGTGATGCCATCGAGGTGGCATTCAACCATGGCCAGACGGGCTATACGCTTATTGATACCGCCGGCCTGCGGCGTCGCGGCAAGGTGTTTGAAACCATAGAGAAATTCTCGGTGATCAAGACCTTGCAGGCCATCGAAGCGAGCAATGTGGTGGTTCTCATGCTTGATGCTGAAACCGAAATCTCGGAACAGGATGCACATATCGCCGGCTTCATCATGGAAACCGGGCGGGCGCTGGTGGTAGCCATCAACAAATGGGATGGCGCCGACGACTACCAGCGCGAACGCATTGACCGCGAGTTTGCCCGCAAGCTGCGATTCCTGTCATTTGCCCGTGTGCACCATATTTCTGCCCTGACCGGGCAGGGCGTGCCCGCCGTCTTGCGCTCCGTACGTCGTGCGCATGCGGCCGCCTTTGCCAGTTTGTCGACCCCGCGCCTGACCCGTTCGCTGCATGCTGCCGTCCAGGAGCAGCCGCCGCCGCGCAAGGGGATCTTTCGTCCCAAAATGCGTTACGCCCATCAGGGAGGGCAGAACCCGCCGCGCATCATTGTTCACGGCAATGCCCTGGATGCCATTTCAGAATCGTATCAACGCTACCTGGAATCCTGGTTCCGGACCGAATTCAAGCTGGAAGGCACGCCGCTGCGCATCGAATTTCGATCCACCCATAATCCCTACGTGAGGCCTTCGTGACCCGTCTGATCAGTTCCGATCTTGCCAATCTCAAGCCGTATATTCCTGGCGAACAGCCCAAAGAGGCATCGGCACTCAAGCTCAATACCAACGAAAACCCGTATGGGCCATCACCCAGGGCGCTGGAAGCCATCCGTCAAGCCGTCACGGACGACCTGCGCCTCTACCCGGAACACGCCGCGACCGACCTGCGCCAGGCCATTGCCGAGGCCAATGGCATCAGCATGGAGCAAGTGTTTATCGGCAACAGCTCGGACGAAGTGCTGGCTCATGTGTATCGCGCGCTGTTCCAGCGTCCGGGGTTGGTGCTGGTGCCTGACATCACCTACAGCTACTACACCGCCTATGGCGAGCTCTACCACGTGCAGCAAAAGCGCATCCCGCTGGCTGACGACCTCACCATCAATGTGGCCGATTACACGGCCAGCTACCCGGAAGGCGTGGCCGGAATCATCTTTGCCAACCCCAATGCCCCCACCGGGCTGGCCTTGCCGCTTGCCGACATTGCGCGCATCGCGCAAGCCCATCCCGATACCGCCGTGGTGGTCGACGAAGCCTATGTCGATTTTGGTGGCGAGTCCGCCGTCAGTCTGCTGGATGCGCACGACAACATCGTGGTGGTCCAGACGCTGTCCAAATCGCGTTCGCTGGCTGGCCTGCGTGTAGGGTTCATCATGGCATCGCCAACCATCATCGACGCCCTGACGCGGGTCAAAGACAGTTTCAATTCCTTCCCGGTCGATAATCTCGCCCTGGCGGGCGCCACTGCTGCCATGCGGGATACCGCGCATTTTGATCGGACACGCAGGGCCATCATCCAGGCGCGTGAGCAGCTTTCCCAAGACCTTGTCGAACTGGGGTTCGAGGTCGTGCCCTCCGCAACCAACTTTGTCTTTGCACGACACCCCCGTCACGATGCCGTGGCCCTGATGCAGGCCCTGCGGGCACGCGACATCCTGGTGCGTCATTTTGATCACCCACGAATAAACCAGTATTTGCGCATCACGGTCGGAACTTCCGATGAATGCGGGCGTCTATACAGGGAGCTGGCCAACATCTTGGCTGGTATCGACTGAAACACGCACAACTTTCACAAGACTTTACGTGCGCTTTCAGGGAAAACCCTGTAAAGTATGTCTGGTGGTGCAAACGTCAACCATTTTCATTTCTTCATTTCAAAAACAATATGGAGCCAAGCCAATGAGCAATAAAGGGCAAGTGCTACAAGACCCATTTCTGAACGCTCTGCGCAAAGATCACATCCCTGTTTCCATTTATCTGGTCAATGGCATCAAACTGCAAGGCCAGATCGATTCCTTCGACCAGTACGTCGTGCTGCTTAAAAACACCGTCACCCAAATGGTCTATAAACACGCCATCTCTACCGTCGTGCCTGCACGCCCCGTCGTGTTTCAATCTGATGGCACGGACTAGACTGCACGCCATCACAGGGGGTCACCCAATTACGCCCGCCGCGCCCCTTTCGCCGGCGGGCATTTCATTTGTCCTGCCCGGCTTGCCATGACAAGACCGCGCCAGTCCGCCATGCGCGCGCTGGTCATCGGGGTCGATCTCGGTGATCCCGACTACGCCGCCCATGCCGATGAGTTCCTCCTGCTGGCACGCAGCGCCGGCGCCCGGGTTGTTGAACATATTACCGCCCGGCGCGATCGTCCTGACCCGGCGCTGTTCATTGGGTCCGGCAAGGTCGCTGAAATCGCCGACAAGGTCGCGGAACATCAGCCCAGCATCATTTTGTTCGATCAGCCCCTGGGGCCGGCACAGCAACGCACCCTCGAGCGCGCCCTCAAGTGTCGCGTGGTGGACCGCGTTGCGCTTATACTTGATATCTTCGCCTTGCGGGCACAAAGTCACGAGGGCAAGTTGCAGGTCGAGCTTGCTCAGCTGCAACACCTGTCCACCCGGCTGACCGGCCGGTGGACGCACCTTGAACGCCAGCAAGGCGGTATTGGTATCCGGGGGCCGGGCGAATCGCAGCTCGAACTCGACCGCCGCATGATAAGCCGCCGCATGAAGCTGCTGCGCGAACGGCTGGCACGCGTCCGGCGCCAGCGTCAGACGCAGCGGCGCGGTCGGGTTCGCAGCGGTGTGTTGTCGGTGTCGCTGGTAGGCTACACGAACGCAGGCAAATCCACGCTGTTTAATGCGTTAACGCGTGCCGAAGCCTATGCGGCAGATAAACTGTTTGCTACGCTTGATACAACTGTCAGGCGGTTGTGGGTAGAAGGCGCTGGTCAGGTTGTCGTGTCAGACACCGTGGGGTTCATTCGCGATCTGCCCCCCACGCTCATTGCTGCCTTTCGGGCCACGCTTGAGGAAACCGTCATGGCCGATCTGTTGTTGCATGTCATTGATGCTGCCAGCCCGCTGCGCGACGAACACATCATTGAGGTCAACAAGGTACTGGAAGATATCGGTGCGCAAGATATCCCTCGTGTACTGGTCTATAACAAGATAGATCAGACCGGGCATCAGCCGCGTATTGATCGCGACGATCATGGTACCATTGCGCGTGTCCTATTGAGCGCGCAAACGCGCGAAGGCCTGGAGGGAGTCCGCCAGGCCATTGTGGAATACAGTGAAATCGCAGGGAACAATTCGTTTAATGTCTAAAATATATAATCTCAATGACCCGGGTTGGGGGCGCGGCAACAACAGCGGGCAGGGCTCCGAGCCACCCCGCCGGCCCGAACGGGGCGATGGCCCCCCCGATCTTGACGACGTCTGGCGCGATTTCAATAATCGTCTGGGGGCGCTCTTCGGACGCAAGCCCGGCCGGGGCGGCAACCGCTTTGGCGGCGGGCCGGGTAGCGGTCCCACCATGCCCGGCGGCTCCAGACGCCTGTTCGTGGTGGGCCTGATCATTGCCATCCTGGTATGGTTGGCCAGCGGTTTCATGGTCGTCCAGGAAGGTCAGGTGGCTGTGGTCACCCATTTCGGCAAATACAAGAAGACCCTTCCTCCGGGCCTGCAATGGCGTCAGCCTTATCCCATCGAGGCCCACGAGGTTGTCAACATCGCCCAGCTGCGTACCTTCGAGGTCGGGTTCCGCGGGTCGGCCAGCAACAAGGTGTTGCCCGAATCTCTCATGCTGACCACCGACGAAAACATCATCGACCTGCAATTCGTGGTGCAGTACCGCCTCAATCAGGATGGCGCGCCATCCTATCTGTTCCGCACCAGCCAACCTGACGAGTCCGTCCGCCAGGCGGCTGAAACCGCCATGCGTGAAATCGTCGGTAAAAAGCCTATGGACTTTGTCCTGTATTCGGGCCGTACCGAAGTCGCGGTCGAGGTCCAGGCATTGGCCCAGACCATTCTTGACCGCTACGATACCGGTATCCAGATCAGTACGGTTGCCATTCAGAACGTGCAGCCGCCCGAGCAGGTTCAGGCTGCCTTTGACGATGCCGTCAAGGCCGGTCAGGATCGCGAGCGCCAGATCAACGAAGGGACCGCCTACGCCCGCAAGATTCTTCCCGAGGCACAGGGACAGGTGGCACGCATGCTGCAGCAGGCAGAAGGTTATCGTGCCCGTGTGGTGGGTGACGCCCAGGGTGACAGCTCCCGCTTTGCACACATAGAAACCGAATTCGCCAAGGCGCCCGACATCACTCGCGAACGCATGTACCTGTCCACCATGGCCGAAATCATGTCGCAAACCAGCAAGGTCCTGATCGACTCCGATTCGCGCAACAACATGTTCTATCTGCCGCTTGACAAGGCCATGAAATCCTCCGGTTCGAGCACGGACGCCCGTGATCTGGCTCCCGTGGTCGGGGCATCACAACAGGCAGAGGGTTCCAGCTCGTCAGGCGGGTCGTCATCAGACTCGTCCGGCACATCGGGCTCCTCATCCAGCGGCGCATCATCGTCCGGATCCAACTCAGCCTCGGGCACATCGGGGCGTGATTCCCTGTTCGTCAGTCCCTATTCACGCTAAGAGGCCCTGTTATTACCATGCAACGTCTATTTCCTGCCCTTGTGGGCCTCGTCATCCTGCTGGCCATTGCATCCTCCTGCGTCTTCATTGTGCGCGAGCGTGATGCTGCCCTGGTGTTCACACTGGGTGAAGTCCGCAAAACCATTACCGAACCGGGTCTGTATTTCAAGTTTCCTCCACCCTTTGAAACGGTTACCCGTCTCGACAAGCGTCTGCAGACCATTGAAACCCGGGATCCCGAACGCATCCAGACAGCCGAGAAGAAAAACCTGCTGATCGACTCTTTCGTCAAATGGCGCATTGCTGATCCCCGGCTTTTCTATGTCACGTTTGGGGCCAACGATCGCGCTGCCGTCGAACGCCTGCAGGCACAAATCCGTGATGCACTCAACGCTTCCGTCAACGTCCGTACGGTCAAGGCTGTTGTGGCCAACGAGCGCGACACCATCATGAAAGAAATCCTCACCACGGTAGAAGCCCGTGCCGAGCCATTGGGCGTTGAAATCGTCGACGTGCGCTTGCGCCGCATTGACTTTGTCCGCGAAATCTCCGACTCGGTCTATCGTCGCATGGAGGCCGAACGCAAGCAGGAAGCCAACCGGTTGCGTGCAGGGGGGTTTGCCGACTCCGAAAGCATACGTGCCCAGGCCGAACGCGAGCGCGAAGAGCTGCTGGCTGAAGCCTATGCCAAGGCTCAGGCCATTCGGGGTGACGGCGACGCCCAGGCCACGGCCATCTATGCCGAGGCCTACGGCAAGAACCCCGACTTCTACTCGTTCTACCAAAGCCTGGAAGGCTATCGCAAGGCGTTTTCGGATTCTGGCGACACGCTGGTATTGAGCCCCGAATCCCGCTTCTTCCGTTTCTGGCCCGAGGCCGACGGCGAGAGCAAAGCCGCGCAGCCGGCCGATTGACTCCACAGGCAGGTTATTGATGTCAAATTGGCTGTTGCCAGAACACCTGTCGGATATTCTGCCTGCGCAAGCACGGCGGATCGAGCAGTGTCGCCGCGATCTGCTCGACCTGTATCGCTCGCACGGCTTTGAGTTCGTCATGCCGCCGCTTGCCGAGTATATTGACTCGCTGCTGTCGGGAAACGGACGGGCGCTCAACTTGCGAACCAGCAAGCTGGTTGATCAGCTGTCGGGGCGCACCATGGGTGTGCGGGCCGACATCACGCCCCAGATTGCGCGTATTGACGCCCATTTGCTCAATCGTCCCGGCGTTACCCGCCTGTGCTATTGTGGACCTGTCCTGCATGCCCGGCCTGCCGGGTTGCTGGCCGAACGCGAGCTCCTGCAGATTGGGGCAGAAATCTTCGGTCACGCCGGGGTCGAGGCCGACATCCAGATCATCAGCCTGGCCATGGAAAGCATGGGCCGGCTGGGCATTGATCAGGCCCGCCTGGACCTGAATCATCCGGGCATCTTTCGCGCCCTTATTCAGGCCGACCCCGCGCTGGTCCCCCATGCCGATCGTATCTCTGATCTGCTCGCAAGCAAAGATATCCCGGCACTGGAGGCCTTGGGCAGCCAGATGCCGGATGCCCACCCCGACAGCATCCAGGCGCTGCTGACCCTGGCTACGCTGTATGGTGGGGTAGACACCCTTGAACGCGCGCGGCGCGAACTGCCGCGTCCCGAGGGGCTGATTGGGGCGCTGGATGCCCTGGAATCCCTGGTCATGTCCTTGCCTGCCGTCGATTTCACCATTGATCTTGCCGACATGGGCAGCGGTTACGGTTACCATTCAGGCGTTGTCTTTTCCATTTACGCGTCTGCCTGGCATCAGGCACTGGCCAAGGGTGGGCGTTACGATGGTATCGGGCAGGCATTCGGGCGGGCCCGTCCCGCGACCGGCTTCAGCCTTGATTTGCGCAAGCTGGCTGATGGCCTTCCCGAGGCCCCGCTGGCACCCGCCATCCGGGCGCCCTGGAAAAACGATGCAGCACTCGAGCAACAGGTGCGCACCTTGCGTGCGGCGGGCGAAGTGGTTATCCAGGTGCTTCCATCCGAAGCACATGACATTGATGAATTCACCATTGATCGCGAATTGGTTTTTCACGAAGGTCAATGGACCGTAAAGGCAGTTCAGGAATCATGAGCAAAAATATTGTGATCATTGGCACCCAGTGGGGTGATGAAGGCAAGGGCAAGATCGTGGACTGGCTGGCCGAGTCCGCTCAGGCCGTGGTTCGCTTTCAGGGCGGCCACAACGCCGGCCATACGCTTTGGATCAACGGCAAGAAGACCATTCTGCGCCTCATCCCTTCCGGCATCATGCACGACCACGTCACCTGCTATATCGGCAACGGGGTGGTGGTGTCTCCAGGCGCTTTGCTGGGCGAAATTGCCGAACTCGAAGCCAGTGGCATCGATGTCCGTTCACGGCTGCGCATTTCGCCAGCCTGTCCCCTGATCCTGCCGCAGCACGTGGCCATTGACCACGCTCGCGAGGCCCGCATGGGCGATGGCCGCATCGGCACCACCGGGCGGGGTATTGGCCCGGCCTACGAAGACAAGGTGGCCCGTCGCGCCCTGCGCATCCAGGACCTCTTCGATGAAGCTGCCTTTGACGAAAAACTGGCCGCTGCGCTGGACTTTCACAATTTCCTGCTCACCCACTACTACCAGACCGATCCGGTGGATTTCAATGCCGTCAAGGACGAGGCCATGCAGGCTGCCGAGCCACTGGCTGATCTGGTCACGGATGTCTCCCGGGCGCTGCAGCGTGCCCAGAAGGCGGGCGAGAAAATCCTCTTTGAAGGGGCGCAGGGGGCCATGCTGGACATTGATCACGGTACCTATCCCTATGTAACCAGCAGCAACTGCGTCGCAGGTGCCTGCGCCGCAGGATCCGGCGTGGGCCCGCAAAGCGTGGATTACGTGCTGGGCATTGTCAAGGCCTATACCACCCGTGTGGGGGCCGGGCCTTTCCCTACAGAGCTCCACGACAAGATCGGCGAGCGCCTGGCCAGCAAGGGCAAGGAATTCGGCTCGGTCACCGGCCGGCCCCGCCGCTGTGGCTGGTTTGATGCCGCAGCACTCAAGCGTTCCATTGCCATCAATGGCGTGTCGGGCCTGTGTGTGACCAAGCTGGATGTCCTGGATGGTCTGGAGACCGTCAGCATTGGTGTCGGCTACCGCTACAAGGGCGAGTTCCTCGATGTGCTTCCCTATGGCGCGCAGGCGGCTGCCGAAGCCGAGCCGGTGCTGGAAGACCTGGCAGGCTGGTCGGAATCCACCGTCGGTGTCACCGAGTACGACAAGCTGCCCGTCAATGCGCGGCGCTATCTGCAACGCATTGCCGAGCTTTGTGATGTGCCCATCGACATGGTGTCCACCGGCCCGGATCGGGTTGAAACCATCGTGCTCCAGAACCCGTTGGCCTGACCCACCCGGACAGGAATGCATCATGAGCCATCTGCCGCCCAATACCGATAGTGATTTGTGGGTCAGCTGGGACGACTACCATCGCCTGATAGAAAGATTGGCGCTGCTGGTCCACGACTCCGGCTGGAAATTTGAGAAAATCGTTTGTCTGGCCCGGGGTGGCATGCGTGTCGGAGACGTCCTGTCCCGCGTGTTTGATGTCCCCCTTGGTGTATTGGCTACCAGCAGCTACCGCGAAGCGGCGGGTACGCAGCAGGGACAGCTGGATATTGCCAAGTTCATCACCATCACCCGGGGCACCCTGGATGGCAAGGTATTGCTTATTGATGACATGGTCGATACGGGCCTTACCTTCAATCGGGTGCGCGAACACCTCCTGAAGCAATTTCCTGCCATTACCGAATTGCGCACCGCCGTGCTGTGGTGGAAAGGGCATTCCCGGGCCACGCCCGACTACTATGTCGACAAGTTGCCCACCAACCCCTGGATTCACCAGCCGTTTGAAGACTACGACAGCATCCGTCCGCATCAGCTTGAAGCCTGGATGCGCAAGGGCACCCGCTCCACCAACATGCCAGGCAATGGCAACGGCAACAGCACGGAAGCATCCTGACGCTTGTCTTTGCAGAACGCTTTCCAGCTTCGCAGGCATCGTGCTACACTATGTGGCTAACTTTTCATTTACCCTCAAGTTCAAGGCCACCCAATACATGCCCATTGTTCGTCTCAAAGAAAACGAGCCTTTTGAAGCCGCCTTGCGCCGCTTCAAGCGCACCGTTGAAAAAACCGGTCTCCTGACCGAGCTTCGCTCGCGCGAATACTACGAAAAGCCAACTGCCGAACGCAAGCGCAAGCACGCCGCTGCCGTCAAACGCCACTACAAGCGTCTGCGCAGCCAGCAATTGCCGCCCCGCCTGTATTGATACCAGAATCTTTCATACAGGATTTACTCGCCCGGGTTGCCGTTGAAGACATCGTCGGGCGTTACGTGCAGCTGAAAAAGGGCGGTGCCAACCTGCTTGGCCTGTGCCCTTTTCACGACGAAAAAACCCCCTCATTTACCGTCAGTCCCTCCAAGCAGTTCTATCACTGTTTTGGCTGTGGTGCCCATGGCAGCGCCATCACGTTTCTGATGGCGCACACCGGGGCAAGCTTTCCCGAAGCCGTCAAAAGCCTGGCCGCCGAACATGGTCTCACGGTTCCGCAAGCGCAGCGCAGCCCGCGGCAACGCGAGGCAGATCGCCGCCGTCAGGCCGAGCGCTCGCAGCACGAACAGGTGCTGGAGCAGGCGCTTGCCGCCTACAACCGGCAGCTCAGGAACAGCCCGGCAGCCATTGAATATCTGCAAGCTCGCGGCCTGTCCGGATTGACTGCAAAAACTTTCGGTCTGGGGTGGTCGGGTGCGGGCAGACGCCCCCTGGCCAGCGTCATTGCTGAATACGACAGCCCGGTGCTGGTCGAAGCAGGACTGGTTGTGGAAGCCGAAGATGGCAGACGCTACGATCGCTTTCGCGACCGCATCATGTTTCCCATCCGCAATCGCCGGGGTCAGTTGATCGGTTTTGGCGGCCGGCTGATTGCGCCTGGTGAGCCCAAATACCTGAACTCCCCGGAAACGGTCCTGTTTTCCAAGGGTCACGAGCTTTACGGCCTCTGGGAAAATCGCCAGGGGATTCGCAAGCATGGTCATGTTCTTGTGGTCGAAGGCTACATGGATGTGGTCGCTCTGGCCGAGCATGGACAAGACAACGCCGTGGCTACGCTGGGCACGGCCACCACGGACATTCACCTGCAAAGGCTGATGCGCACCAGCGAAAGAATCGTGTTCTGCTTTGATGGCGACGATGCCGGACAGCGTGCGGCCTGGCGGGCCATGCAGACGTGTCTGCCCCTCATGCGTGATGACATCGCTGTGCGCTTTCTGTTTCTGCCCGATCAGCATGATCCCGACTCCTTCATTGGCGAGCACGGTGTAGAGGCTTTTCGCGAGGCAGTCAGTCAGGCCCAGGCGTTGTCCACGTTCTTTCTCGATGGCCTGGCCGGGCGCCATGCCATGCACGAGTCAGAAGGCCGGGCGGCTTGTGTGCACGAGGCCGTGCCCCTGCTGTCCCTGCTGCCCGATTCCACGTTCCGGTGGCAGCTGCAAGACGAGTTCGCCCGTCTGGTCAGGCTTACGCCCGACGAACTGGCCCAGGCACTGGCGCGGCGCCAGCCTGCTGCGGCACCAGAACCCGCGCGGCAGCGCGAAGCCATCACCGCAGGGCAGGGGTCCGATGCCATGCCCTCAGCGGCGGCCATGCAGGAGGCCAATCAGTCCGCCACCGTGCCATCAGGCATGGAGCCACACCGCTGGCAGCGCTCGCGAAGCCGCCAGCGGGCCGTCACGCCCATGGCCAAACGGCTGTTGCGCCTGCTGCTGGCGCATCCGGGCCTGGTTGAGGAAATGAGCGACCAGCAGCTTGAAATTCTTTCTCATAGTCCCCACTTGGTACTTGTGCGGGACTTGATTACACTTGCCAACGTGAGTGCTGCCCGCCATGCGGGAGCCTTGCTGCAAGCCCTTGAGCCAGATTCCGAACTGGCCACGGTCCTGCAGCCTCTGGCAACCGAACTTCTGACTGAAGAAGACCTCCCCGATCCCCTGGCAGAATGGAATGATGCGCTGGGTCGAATCGAGCGCGACGCCATCAAAGCCGAGCAGTCGGCACTGATACGGGCCGGTCTTCAGGACACCACGTCACAGAAGCGTTATCAACAACTCACGCGTCAACTGGCATTATTGGATGCCCAGGCGCGTGGTCTCATGTAAAGCGACAGGTTTCTATGACCCAAGATACTGGCAAAACTCCTGCGGCAGCCAAAAAGGCAGCCAAGAAGGTCGGCACCAAGACGGCAGCTGCAAAAACCGTAGCGGCTGACGCAGCAACCGAACCGACAACCACTGCAGCAGCCACCAAGAAAACGGCGGCCAAAAAAGCGGTCGCCAAAAAAGTTGCAGCCAAGAAGACGGCCGCTAAAAAGACAGCGGCCAAAAAAGCCGTGGCGAAAAAGGCCGCGGCCAAGAAGGCAGTCGCCAAAAAGGCGGCAGCCAAGAAAACAGCGGCCAAGAAAGCCGCAGCCAAGAAAGCCGCAGCCAAGAAAGCCGTAGCCAAGAAAGCCGTAGCCAAGAAGGCGGTGGCCAAGAAAACCGCTGCCAAGAAAACGGCTGCCAAGAAAGCAGTCAGGAAGGCGGTAGCGAAAAAGTCCACCGGCCGCCGGCCCGGACGTCCCGCCAAAAGCCGTGATCCCTACGAAGACATGGATGACAATGGCGAGGTCATTCCAGAGCTCAAGCCGCTTCCGTCGCGGCGCGGGGGCAAGCGTGGCAAGGCTGATCAGACCACCTCTACCCGCAAGCAACTGACGCCGGAAGAACAGGAAGCCCGCCGCAATCGCCTCAAGGTGCTTATCCGCATGGGCAAGGATCGCGGCTACCTCACCTACGGTGAAATCAACGACCACCTCTCTGACGACCTGGTGGATGCCGAAGCCATTGATGGCATCATCAGCACGTTCAGCGACATGGGCATCTCGGTCTACGACCAGGCGCCCGATGCCGATTCGCTGCTCATGAGCGACAACGTCACCATGGCCACGGTTGACGATGATGTCGACGACGAGGCGGATGCCGCCCTCACCACGGTTGATTCTGATT
>DATGUI010000132.1:0-6037 GCA_035301405.1 Burkholderiaceae bacterium | reverse complement strand
TAACCGGTAGCACGCCAAGCATAATCAGCAACAGGTTTGATGGCACGTTTATTCCTTAAGCTTCAACAGGCAGAGATGTTGCACATGCAATAGCACAGCACGATTCAGGGGTGTCATACCATCTGTGGCGTTCTGCACGATGCACACTTTCATGCGAGATTATCTTCTGCCCTTTTGAATGGCCCGTGGCAAGGCAAAGATTGTAACTGAAAGGCGCTACGTAATTTCCAGTAGAGCCCTTTAATTGGCGTCAGGTAAGAAACACAGACTTGAGGTTACGGTTATGTGGGGTAATCGTGCCGCCTGCAGCTGCCACCACGAAAACGTATACTCAAGCCATGTTCGATTCTAAATTGATAGATATTCTTGAACAGGCACAACGTATCGTGGTTTTTACGGGTGCAGGGGCCTCTGCTGAAAGTGGCATCCCCACGTTTCGTGATGCACTCACTGGCCTGTGGGAAAATTTCGATCCGGCACAACTGGCGACGCCAGAGGCTTATTATGCTAATCCGGATCTGGTCTGGGCCTGGTACGAGTGGCGGCGTCAGTTGGTGCGGCGGTGCCAGCCCAATGCCGGACACTACGCAATGGCTGCGCTGCAAGACCATGCAGAGCAGGTGACGGTGGTCACACAGAACGTTGATGACCTGCACGAACGTGCAGGCAGTCGGGACGTGGTGCACCTGCATGGCAGTTTGCATCATCCCTATTGCAGTGATTGTGCGCGTCTGCATTCTTTTTCTGGCGCTGAATCGGATGGTGCCCCGCTGGCGGCTGAGCCGCAAGGGGGGATGCCTCCGCCAGCCTGTGTGGCTTGTGGTGGCATGGTCCGGCCCGGCGTGGTGTGGTTTGGGGAGTCCCTGCCCACAGCGGAGTGGCAGCGGGCCCACGAGGAAATTGCAGAATGCGATGTGTTGTTCAGCGTGGGGACATCATCAGTGGTGTACCCGGCCGCAGACCTGCCACGGCAGGCGCGGGAAGCGGGCGCTACCGTTATTCAGGTGAATCCGTCAGAAACGGGCCTGGAAAGCTGGGTGCATTACAATCTGGCCGGCCCGGCAGGCGAATTGCTGCCGGCCCTGATAGACACTGCATTTGGCACGGGTGCCGGTCAGTCTCCTGCCTGAGCCACCGACGCACCGCTGATGCCGTGGCGCTCAAGCGCCTGTGCGACCAGGCCGGTGTCGCGAGCGTGGGCAACAAAGGCCTGAACAAAGGCATGGGCCTGTGCACCGCGTTTTTTGGAAACCCCCATGGCCTGGCGGATGACCATGAAGCGGCCGGGCAGCAGGCGCAAGCCGGATTCGTTTTCCATGCTGACCTGCAATTGCTGCTTGACGCCCGCAGCAACATCGGCCCCTTCTTTCAGAAAGTACTCTACCACCCGTGGCGATGTGGGCGCGCGGATCAGCTCTGCGTGCTGAATGTTGCGGCTGAGGTACAGATCATAGGCACTGCCCTGGCCAACCATGATGCGATGGCCAGGCTGGTCCACCTGGTTGTTGTCTTGTAGGGGTGAGGTATTGTGGACCAGGTAGGCCCCTTCAATCAGCACATAGGGGTCGGTAAAGGCCAGTTCCTGGCCCCGTACCGGGTCAATGGCAAAAAAACCCACGTCAGTCTGCCCGCTGGTCACTGCTTCCACCGATTGGGCTGCGGCATCGTGGATGACCAGTTTGCAGGTCACACCCAGTTTCTTTGCCAGTTCGTGAACCAGGTCAACCGATACGCCAGCAGCGCCTTGTGCACTGTCGGTACGGGCCAGTATGGGGTTGCCCACATTGATGCTGGCTCGCAGCGTACCGGTGGGCGCCAGGGTGTTGACGAGATCGGGAGTCGTTGCAATGTCCATGCCTGCTGTGCCTGTTGGCTTCAATTGCCGGTTGCTTGCTCAAGCATTTCCGTCAGGCCTTGCATGAGGTCTTGCAGGCCTTGTGGTTTGCCGGGCAGTTCGAACAGGCTGTCGTCAGGCTTGTCACTCGAGATGGATGCAAGGGTGTGGGAGTCATCCAGCCGCAAGATGCCTCGACGGTTCTTGGGCAGTTCCTCCACAAACTTGCCGAGTTCGGGCGTGGCTGTCAGGGTGCGAAAGGTATGCAGGGCCACTTCGGTCAGCTCGGTGACGGTTTTGTCGCCGGTCAGGACGGCTTCCCGCTGTTCGGTTTCGCCTTTGCCGGTGGTGTACGAGATCTTGTAGACCTCTCCCTTGATGCCAGCAATTGTTTCCGTCTTGCCAGTGGCTTCAATGCTGTCCAAGGTCTCGGGCATGAGCTCATCCAGCGTGTCTTCATCCAGAAAGCTCATGAACATTTGCGCCATGTCGCCAATATCGAGCACCTGCTGTTGCCCGCCTTCATGCATGACAAGATAAACCTTGCCGGATTGCATCAGCATGTAATCGTCATCATCGGCCTGTCCGAAGCGGGCGGTGTCGGTGTCTTGCCACATGACTTCCATGATGTCGCCATCCTCCTCCAGCGTGGCTGTACCCGCAGCCAGGGCGGCCAGTGGCAATATGGCAGCCGCGACGGCCAGCTTGCCCGCATGCATGAACGGCGTTGATAGCTTGCTTCTGAACTTCATGTTGGTGTCCTGTTTGTTGTTTGAATCAATTCCTTAACCTTGTACCATGATAACCGGGTTATTCTTTCCCTCAACATGCTACGATTTCTGGCCTGCACTCAAGGCCGCAACAGACTATTGTCGCCTTTCCCGGAGTACTGAATGATCCTGGTTTTCCCCGATACTGCGTCTATCGCCAATTATGTCGGCACCCTGTTGGCCGACCGTATCCACGGCAAGCCGGATGTCACCCTGGGCCTGGCCACCGGTGGCACCATGGAGCCGGTGTACCGGCATTTTGTCCAGGAGGTCAAAACGCGACATCTGGATGTCAGCCGCGTGCATACGTTCAACCTGGACGAATACATTGGGCTGGCGCCCGACCACCCTCAAAGCTATGCGGCTTACATGCAACAGCGTTTGTTCGGGCAGTTGCCGTTCAACCGCGCTCAGTGTCACGTGCCCAATGGGCAGGCAGCCAATGTCGAGCATTATTGCGACGAATACACGCGCCTTATCGAGCGTTGTGGCGGTATTGACT
Organism: Burkholderiaceae bacterium; assembly: GCA_035301405.1. Taxonomy (GTDB): domain Bacteria; phylum Pseudomonadota; class Gammaproteobacteria; order Burkholderiales; family Burkholderiaceae_B; genus JAJYRX01. Next base: position 2,931 of record DATGUI010000132.1, on the reverse strand, counting down.
TGCAGCTGCTGGGGGTGGGTACCAATGGTCATATTGGCTTCAACGAACCCGGTACGCCTTTTGACAGTCATTGCCACACCGTGCAGCTTGCCGAACAAACCCGCATCGACAACAGCCGTTTTTTTGCCGAGGATGAGCTGGTTCCTGCCTCGGCCATCACGCTGGGCATGGCAGACATCATGAATGCGCGCGAAATCCTGCTGTTGGCTACGGGTGCTCGCAAGGCGGCTACCATGCAAGCCTATGTTGAACACGAGGTCACGCCCGACGTCCCGTTCACTCTGCTGAAACGTCACGCGCGTGCCCGCATCATTCTTGATCCGGAAGCTGCTGCCCATCTCCCTGCCGATGCCTACCAGCGCATTGATCCTGCAGCACTGATGGCCGGGTAGGGCACAAGCCCCACCGGCTCCAAAACGCTAAAATCAGCGTTATTTCCTGCGATCCAAGAAGGAGGCCTCGTGGCCCAGATCTATTCCATCAATGGCATGGTGCCGGTCGTGCACCCGCAAGCCTATGTCCATCCCACTGCCGTCCTTATCGGGGATGTCATTATCGGGCCGGGCGTCTATGTCGGGCCGCTGGCAAGCTTGCGCGGTGACTTCGGGCGGATTGAAATGCGCGAAGGCTCCAACCTTCAGGACACTTGCGTGGTGCACTGCGCGCCAGAAAAAGACACCATCATTGACGTGGACGGCCATATTGGTCACGGGGCCATCATCCATGGCTGCCACATTGGCAGGAACGTCATGGTCGGCATGAACGCGGTGATCATGGATAATGCTTACATTGCTGAAAATTGCATCGTGGGCGCAACCGCCTTCGTCAAGGCAGGCATGCAGGTCGAGCCCGGAAAGCTCCTGATGGGCGCACCGGCCAAGGTCGTGCGCGATGTAACGGCCAAAGATCTGGCCTGGAAAAAATCAGCAACGGGACATTACCAGCTCTTGACGGTGCGTTCTCTGGAGACCATGCAGCCTGTCAGGGCCCTGACCGAAGTCGAGCCCAACCGTAGCCGCCTCAGCAAGGCAGTGACTTGCCCTGAGGAGCCGGATTAGTCGTAGATATCGGCATTGACCAGGACGGAGCGATCCACCTCGTTGATATCGATCTGTCCGCAAAGTCCCATGGTTACGTCGAGTTCGTGGGCCAGTATTTGCAGGCAGCGGTGCACACCGTGCTGACCCATGGCACCCAGCGCGTACAGAAAGGCACGTCCAATCAGGGTGCTTTGCGCGCCCAGTGCCCGTGCCCGGAGGATGTCCTGCCCGGATCGCACGCCGCCATCCACCCATACCTCCAGATCGTTCCCAGCTGCCTGAACCATGGCGGGCAGGGCAGAGATGGAAGAGGGGGCGCCATCGAGCTGACGACCCCCATGGTTGGACACGACGATGGCATCAGCGCCGGAATCGATAGCATAGGGGACATCAAGCGGATCCATCATGCCCTTGAGAATCAGCTTGCCGCCCCAGTGCTTCCTGATCCATTCGACATCGTCCCAGCACAGCGTGGGGTCAAATTGCTCGGCGGTCCAGGTGGATAGTGAGCTCAAGTCAGACACGCCCTTGGCATGACCGACAATATTGCCAAAGGTGCGCCGCTGCGTTTTAAGCATGTTCAGGCACCAGCGCGGCTTGGTAGCCAGGTTGATGAGGTTGGTCAATGTGGGCTTGGGCGGCGTGCTCAAGCCATTGTGAATGTCCTTGTGACGCTGGCCAATGACCTGGAGGTCGAGCGTGAGTACCAGCGCCGAACAGCCGGCCTCCTTGGCGCGGTCAATCAGGCTGCGCGCGAAGTCCCGGTCCCGCATGACATAGAGCTGGAACCAGAAGGGATCGGTGGTATTGGCTGCCACGTCTTCAATGGAGCAGACGCTCATGGTCGACAGGATGAAGGGCACACCAAAATGCTCGGCAGCGCGGGCAGCCAGGATTTCACCGTCGGCATGTTGCATGCCCGTCAGCCCGGTAGGGGCCAGCGCCACCGGCATGGCGACTTCATTGCCCAGCATGGTGGTGCGCATGTTGCGGTGTTCGATATTGACCGCCACCCGTTGCCGGAACTTCAGTCGGGCGAAATCGTCATCGTTGGATCGATACGTGCCTTCCGTCCATGAGCCAGAGTCAGCGTAGTCATAGAACATGCGCGGCACACGGCGGCGCGCCAGACGCTGAAAGTCTTCAATACAGGTAATGGTGGGCGGTTTCAGCACAATATTCTCCTCGGCGATTGAACCCCCAACAGCATAACGCAGGACGCGGGTTGTCGCATGTGGAAACAGAGGTTTGGATACTGGATAAACAGGTAGCTATTGTGTATAATGAACCTTGTTCTGGGGCCGACCTGGCTTCGACGTGGGTCGCAAAACAGAGCAGGGCATGTCGAGCACCAGCTAGCTCGTAAATCCAACTGGAAAACCAATAAACGCCAACGACGAGCGTTTCGCTCTGGCCGCTTAAAGCGGTGAGCCACTGCACCGATTTGTCTTTGGGTCGGGTGGTGTAACAGCCACTGCAGTGTCATACACAAGGAATCGGATCTGGCCGGGTCGCTCTGTCAGGTCTTAAAGCTGACGCGAATCGCCAAGGAAAGGGCCTGTTGGTTGGCACATTCCAAAGCTAAATCAAAAAATTAATCAACTAAACATGTAGAACTGCCTGCAGAGGGCTTGCGGACGGGGGTTCAATTCCCCCCGGCTCCACCAGTCATCAAGAAAAAGCGCTGCCATCATCTTGGCAGCGCTTTTTTGTTGCTCTACCCCATAACCGGAGCGGCGGGCTCCAGGCTCTCCCCCATAGACGGGGAACGTCCACCCTGCCGAGCCTCCCGGCATGCCATCTTGCGTGACACATTAATAACAGTGCTCAGGGCCAGGGAAAGACGCTTCTTTCACCGCTTGCACGTAAGCCTGGATGGCGCCGGCAATCG
>DATGUI010000131.1:0-2798 GCA_035301405.1 Burkholderiaceae bacterium | reverse complement strand
GTGTCGGCATCAAATACGCGCAGCCCACCCGGCTCATAGTTGCCCACGGCAATCAGGCTGCCATCCTGGCTGACTGCACCACCGATGCTGTTGCCCCCTTGAATAATTCTTTGCTTGATGCGTGCCTGGGGGATGTCGATCTTGGTGAGGCCACCATCACGGCCAAACACATAGGCATAACGCTGATCACGTGAAAACGACACCGTCGCATGTGACAGATCGCCCAGGCCATCAATGGTGGCCAGCGACTCGGGGCTGTCGCCATGACGCACGATCTGCACGGTGCCCGTGGCACGCTCCACTACCACGCCCAGATCACCGGTCGTGGGCGCCAGAGGTGCCTGAGCACAGGCAGCCAGCAAGCTGATGCTGGCGAGGGCAACGGATAATCGCATCATGTCTACAACCCCTTCAGCAGCTGCTCAACCAGCCACTGTGCTTCGTCTTCATTCAGCAAGCGCTGCCAGGGCGGCATGGCGGTGCCGGGCCGGCCATGCAATATGGTGGCCACCAATGAGGAGACAGGTTTGCCGGAGAGATCTTGCGGCCTGAGTGCCGGCCCCAACCCCCCATTCATTTGCAGGCCGTGGCAAGATCCGCAGTCTTGCACCAGCAGGCGTTTGAGACGAATCTGGTCATCCGCGTCAGGCGGTGTGCCGGTATCTGCCCGGGCGGAGGTGGCCTGGGCGGCAGCAGCCAGCACAACAAGAGGCAAAAGACGTGTCAGACGTTTCAAGACCTGATCCTGTGAAATGTGGGGTTGGCCAGTGCCCCTTTCCTGGCCAACGTGATTATGCAAAAGCAGGCAAGCCCTTTCCAATGTGTTGCGAGGCGGAAAGGGCCCGCCCGTCAGGCCCGATCAATAGACATCGTTTTGCGTGTTGTAGACGTTGAACTTGCCTGTGGGGGTGATCAGGCCTTCGTCCTTGATCACGTCCTTGAGCTCCAGCGTCTTGTCATCCACGATCACGAGTGCCGACTCCTTGTCCTTGGCGTTCCATACCGAGAACCAGACTTCGTCTCCCGCAGCGTTGAACTCGGGTTGCAGGGCGCGCAGCGCGCCTTCCGTAATCCCGGCCCACTCGACGATGGGCAAGACCTTGTAACCGGCATCGAGGTCGTTGATGTCAAACACGGCCACGGTCGAACTGATCTTTTCATCCGGGTTGAAGGTGGTGTCCAGATACAGGTGACTGGACTTGGGATGGGTCTTGATGAACAGCGAACCGCCACCCTGCCCTTTCAGTACCTCCACCTGCTTCCAGGCGTGTTCCGGATGGTTTTCGGGGTCGGTACCAATCAGCGAGATGGTTTCGTCACCCAGGTGACTGGTGGCCCAGACGGGTCCGTACTTGGGGTGGACAAAGTTGGCGCCACGACCGGGGTGAGGCGTCTGGCCCACATCGATCAGTGCTTCCAGCTTGCGTTCGCGAGAATCCACCACGGCCAGCTTGTGGGACTCGTTGGCCGCCGTGATGAAGTAGCGCAGCGAGCTGTCCCAACCGCCGTCATGCAGGTAGCGGGCCGCACCAATGGTGGTAACGCTGGGGTTCTGGATATCGCTGTAGTCCACCAGCAGAATCTTGCCGGTTTCCTTGACGTTGACAATGAACTCGGGGTGTTCGTGGGACGAAACAATGGCGGCCACACGCGGTTCGGGGTGATACTCCTTGGTATCGACCGTCATGCCGCGGGTCGAGGTGATTTCAAGCGGCTCCAGCGTTTCGCCATCCATGATGACGTACTGCGGCGGCCAGTATGAACCGGCAATCACGAACTTGTCTTCGTAGCCCTTGTACTTGGAACTTTCGACCGAACGGGCTTCGATACCCACCTTGATTTCAGCCACGCGATCGGGATCTTCCATCCAGAGGTCAATCATGTCGACCTTGGCGTCACGACCAATGACCAACAGATAGCGCCCGGTTGCCGACATGCGCGAGATATGCACGGCATAGCCGGTTTCGATGGTCTTGACGATTTTCTTGGTGTTGCCGTCAATGAGGGCGACCTTGCCATCGTCACGCAGGGTGACGGAAAACAGGTTGTCCAGGTCCAGATCATTCATTTGTCTGGTGGGCCGGTCTTCGGGCTTGATGATGACATCCCAGGTTTCCAGCATGTCTTCCAGACCGAACTCGGGTGGCGTGGGCGGCGTGTGCTGAATATAGTTGGCCATCAGGGTGACTTCTTCGTCAGTAAGCTCGCCCGAGGTGCCCCAGTTGGGCATGCCGGCTGGTGAGCCATACTTGATGAAGGTTTCCAGAATGGCCTGGCCACGCTCCTGGGTAATGTCAGGTGTCAATGGCTTGCCCGTGGCGCCCTTGCGCAGAACCCCATGGCAGCCGGCACAGCGCTGGAAGTAGATTTCGCGGGCATTGACAAACTCTTCGGCCGTGAGGTCGGGAGCCCCTTCGGTACGGTGGATCTTGGTGGACTCGGCACTGACGCCCGAAGGCGCTGACTGAAACTTCTCAGTGGGTGAGCGGTCTTCGGCCATGGCGGCCGACCCCCAGCCTGCCAGGGCGACAGACAGGGCTGTCGCCAAAACATGCTTGGTTGATACGTGAGCTAACATCAGGCTTCTCCTTTACTTGGCTGCTCAACGGGTTGTCTGCCCGGTTGCCTTACCGGCTGGTGATCATGCTGGATGACCATTGCACGTGGGCCGGGTCAACAGCGGGCAGTATGACGGGATCAATACCGTGCGCCTGACAACGGCTTGCCACCGTTTCAGTGGGCGGACAGGCATCGGCATGGAAAACAACGATGGACCCGCCAGACAAGGCGGGTCCGAT
>DATGUI010000130.1:0-2935 GCA_035301405.1 Burkholderiaceae bacterium | reverse complement strand
TCTCCAAAAAGCCCGAAGAATGGATGAAGCCACTGGTGCATGGCCAAGAGATCGATCTGGTTGAAATCAGTGCCAACTGGTATGTGGATGACCTCCCGCCCATGATGTTCATCAAGGCTTCGCCCAACAGCCACGGTTTTGTGAATCCGCGTGATATCGAACAGCTCTGGCGTGATCAGTTTGACTGGGTGTACCGTGAACTCGATTACGCCATCTTCCCTATCACCATCCATCCGGATGTCAGCGGGCGTCCGCAGGTGCTGATGATGCTGGAACGGCTCATTGAATACATCAACAGCCACGAAGGCGTCCGATGGGCCACCATGGAAGACATTGCCATTGACTTCCGCAAGCGATTCCCCTTCAACGAAAGCGAGCGCCCACGCGATTACTGATCCCGACTGTCAACGGAGGATATAACCATGTGTGGAATGTGCGGCACACCCGTTCCGCCTCCGCGCTGGTTCATGGTGGGGGTGGCCGACACTCCCGCCGACACCATGCGCGAACGCGTCCGGCAAGTCGGGCTGCTGTCCGAACACCTCAGTCCCTTGCGCATCCGTGTCCATGCCAGCCCTTCCACGCCGGGGCTCACACTGCAGACACCCGACGGCCGCAGCGAGTTCATTACCGACCTGGGTGATGTCTGGCCCGCGGTCGAGCGACTTGGCGGTCATGCCTATGACCCTTTGCTCAGTGCAGGGGCAGGGCGTGCCTGACCCGACGGCCATTTTTGGTGCATATCAGGGCCCGGACGACAGCCGTCTGAGCCTTTCCATGGTGGGCGGGTTTCTGGGTTCGGGCAAAACGACGCTGTTGAGTCAGGTGCTGGCTCACGAACCCGATACGCAGATTCTGGTCAACGACCTGGGCGAGACGGCGCCCGAGCTTGTTTTGCAGGCGGGCCATGTTCACACCTTGCTGGGCGGCTGCGCGTGTTGCGAGAAGCGCAACGAGCTGGCCACCCTGTTACGAGACATTTGCTCGGCACGACATGCTCAGATCAGTGATGTCAGTCGGCTGGTTCTCGAGATGAGCGGCCTGGCCGATCCGGCAAACATTCTGTCGGCCATTGACGCCGATCCTGTCCTGACCGCCAATGTCCGCATTGACGACGTAGTGGTGACCCTTGACGCGGTCAGAGGGGTAGGGGATCTGATTCACGAGCCGCTGGCCCGACAGCAGATTCAGCAGTGTGATCGGGTGATCATCACCAAGGCGGATCTGGCCACCGACGAGCAGCTTGATACCATGGTGGCCACCGTGGCCAGTCTGAATGCCGGGGCAGAAAGACGGGTAACCACCTTTGGGGAACTGCAAGACGTTCCTCCGGTCCGCCCGGACAGGGCAGTAGACCTGGCAGCCGCTTCCGACCATGCTGACAGCCAGCCCACGCTGACTGCGTGGATTCCATTTTCTGCCACGCTGGACTGGTCTGCCTTTGCGTTGTGGCTGGGTTCGCTGGTGTATGCGCATCAGCACGACATATTGCGCGTAAAGGGCTTGCTGCGCACAGCCCGCGGTCTGGTGGTGGTTCATGCGGCACGCGGCGTCATTGGTGTCCCCACCGTCTCCGCAGATCAGCAGGTGGACCCCGAGCAACTCGGCCTGCTGTTTATCATGCGCAATATTTCCAGAGCGCAGTTGTTAAAATCGTGGCAACACTATATTGCAGATCCCGAACAAAATGAATAAACCCCTCATCACCATCATGACCCTTGGCGGCACCATCGCCATGACGCAACAATCCGACCCCGACGCCGGTGTCGTGCCCACCCTCACAGGCGAATCGCTGGTTGCGTCCGTCCCGGCATTGGCAGACATTGCCCGTGTCCAGGTGGAAACCATTCAGCAACTGGGCAGCTCACAGCTGCAGTTCCAGCATATCGAAGGGTTGGCAGCAGCCATTCAGGCACTGGAGGCACACCAGGATCACGCCGGCGTCATCGTGACACAGGGCACCGATACCCTTGAAGAAACCGCCTTTGCCCTCGATCGCCTGTTGAGTGTGTCATTTCCGGTGGTGGTCACCGGCGCCATGCGCAATCCCTCCCTGCCCGGGGCGGACGGCCCGGCCAACATCCTGGCGGCATCGCTGGTGGCTACCAGTGAAGCGGCACAGGGCTGCGGGGTGCTCGTGGTACTGAATGATGAAATCCACGCAGCACGGTTCGCCCGAAAAATGCATACCAGCCTGCCGCAAGCCTTTGCGTCGCCGCTTAACGGGCCCATTGGCTGGTTGAGCGAAAACCGCGTGCACATCATGGTGCGTCCTGCACCCATGCCACCCGTCAACCCCATCACCGCACCCGCGTCTGCCGTGGTGCCCCTTGTCAAAGTGGGTCTGGGGGAAAATGGCGAAGTGGTTCAAGCCATGTTGAAGCAAGGCGGCTTTGCTGGTCTGGTTGTTGAAGGCACAGGCGGTGGGCACGTATCCGAAACCATGGCCAATGTTCTTGAAGAAGCCGTCAAGACCATGCCAGTCATCTTCGCCTCACGCTGCGGCAGTGGGGCTACCCTCAGCCAGACCTACGGCTATCCGGGAAGCGAAATAGACCTGCTTCGTCGCGGCCTGATCTCAGCAGGCTGGCTGGATGGCGTCAAGGCACGCGTTCTGCTCAGCTTGCTGCTGCGCCACGGCACGACAAGCCGGGACGATATTGCTGCGGCCTTTGTATCGTGGGGCGGGCACGCGGGCTGAGCACTGAGACGTCAGGCGCTAAAATTCTGCATCATCAGTGCCCACCTTGCCCGGCTCTGCAGTTGAGTCGGCCTTGGCGAGCTCAAGCTGCGCCTGCAGCAGCGCCATCATGGCTTCAGCAGCCACCCGCATGTCCTGGGAAGACGAACTGGCGGGCGCCATGGCACCGGCATGGATAGTGCGCATCTTTTCGATTGTGGCGCGCGGGTCGTCAGCAACCTTGCTGGTATCGAC
>DATGUI010000129.1:0-6105 GCA_035301405.1 Burkholderiaceae bacterium | reverse complement strand
ATTGCTCGTCATCCCGTTCTTTGGCAGCAGCAATGAAGATTTCCTGGATGTCTTCGGGCAGGGCATCCCATTTTTTCTTGTTGATGGAAAGAATGGAAGTATCGAAGGCAAAGGTAGCCAGGGACAGGTGATTGGCCACTTCGTAAAGGCTGCGGCCAATCCCGGTGATGAGCGGACGGGGCGTGCCATCAATGACCTTGCGATCGAACGACAGATAAAGATCGGCCGATGACATGCCGGTGGGCGATCCGCCCAGAAGCTGCAGCGCGCGGGCGTCGGACGAGCCGGTGCTGGCCCAGATCTTGCCCTTGAAGTCGTCCGCCGTTTCAATGGCTGCTTCGCGTGAGAAAAACTCGTAGGGATCCAGGGGGGCGACACCCAGTACGACAGTGTCGTGGTCATCGTGCAGTTCTTGTGAAATGCCGAGGTCAAGCAGGCCGGCATCCAGGGCGCGCTGCAGGTGCGGAACATCGTCAAACGCGAAGGGCATGGTGAACACGTTCAGTGCCGGTACGGTACCGCCCGGGTAGGTGCCCGTCATGTTGGTCATGTCGATGTCGCCACGGGATAGGGCAGCCAGCTCTTCATAGCCATCAAACAGCTGACCGGAGTGAAAGATATTGATCTTTACGCGGCCGTCGCTGTCTTCCTCAACTTTTTTGGCGAAGTTTTCAACGGGCTTGTAGATGTATTCGTAGGCGGGCGGCAGATAGGTCGAAAAGGTCAGTTCGATGGTGTCTTGTGCCTGAGCGGGTGACAGCGCGACGGTGCCGGCGAACAAGCTGGCAATGAGCCATGTTTTTTTCATGTCTTTCTCCAGGGGGTGGACGAGTGGGTTAATGAGCCAAGTTGTTGGGTGATGGCGTCGAGATCAAGCACTTCGCCATATTTGCTTTCTATGTCAATCAGGTTGCTCTGGTGTTGTTGCTCGGAGCGGTCGGCCACGCAGTCGCGGATCACGAAGGGGGGAAACCCGTACTGCATGGCGTCAACGGCGCTGGCACGAATGCAGCCGCTGGTGGTCATGCCGGCGATGATCAGGCTGTTGACGCCAGCGCTGGTCAGGATGCTGGCCAGGGGGGTACCAAAAAATGCCGATGCTTGCGGTTTGTGAAGCAGGAGATCCGTGTCGGGGTTGAAGTCCAGACGAGGGTCGAGCTCGCAGGCTGCCGTGCCCCGAATGAGATGGTTGAGTGTCTGGCATTTTTTTGGCCAGTAGCCGCCATCGATCAGGCTGGGGTGGTAGCTGACCACGGTATGGATAATGGGCCCGGCGCCACGAAAGGCCTTGATGAGCCGGTTGGTTGCCGCAATGACGTCATCACACGGCGAGGATAGTGGTGTCAGGCCGGCTTCGGTAAAGCCCCGCTGGAAATCAACAACCAGCAAGGCAGGCTGAGTGCCCAGTTCCATTGAGCCGTAGAAGCCGCCAAGCATGTTGGCGTTGTCTTTCATGATGACCTCTTGATATCTGGTTTCAATGAATTATCCCCAAACCTATCAATTCTTTCCAATATAAAGTCGATCTTGATCAATACGCAAAAGGTATTATTGGGGCGTCTTGGAAACTATGGCTGTGGCGATCCGGCACAACGGGAGTGTGCGCAGCCATGCGCGAGCGATAAAAAACGCCAGCCGACGGGCTGGCGTTACGTGCTTGCTGCGTCAGGCAACGGCACTGCCTGACGGACAACTCAGAATCGATACGTGGCAGCAATGCCGGTATCTGATGGCATGAGCTCATCGGGCAATACCCACAGGCTGCCACCGCGGCGCAGTGTCATTTCGCCCAGGTCATCAAGTACGTCTTCGGCATCGGGAAGGTTGAAGCCATCGAGAAGCTCGATGGATCGCTCTTCGCGCTGTATGCGTCCGGCGATGCGTTTCTCGGCGGAAACCAGAATGGCTTCAACACGGCCATCCAGAATGGCGCCGAGCACTTCCTGTGGATTGTCCGAAGCCAGACCCGTCCCGAACTTCTGCTTGAAGGCTGAGATGGCGCCGGCAGCACGCTCATTGGCAATGGGCTGGATGATCTCCCAGCAGCGCTTGTGGAGATCTTCAATCTTGAGGGCAGTGGGATCAATGCTGATGCCCTGCTCCACAAGTTGATTGTTGTTGGACAGCTTGCGGAATTCGCCCTGGTTTTCAGCCAGCGTAACCAGAACCAGCGGCAAGCCGCTTGGCCGGCTGACTTGTTCGATAACCGCCTTGTCCACTTCCCGGAAGTAGCTGAGCGTCTGGGTTTCGATGGCGTCGCTGCGGCCGCCATGTCCATGGAACATGGCCACACCGCCTCGTGAGGCGGCGCCCAGACGATAGCTGCTGAGGTTAAGCGTGGAGGGCTGGTGCTCGCTGATGCTGGTGTCGTCAAGGGTGTCCGGGAAGCCTTCTTCGGTAACGACATGGTCCAGGGCGTCGCGGTTGCCCTCGAAAAGCTGGGCAGCCTCGCGTGTCAGGCACAATACCTGGAAGCGGTCCAGCGTTTGTGTCTGTCGCAGCAGGGGCTTGACGTGATACGAGTCGGACACCACGGCAAAGTCCGGCGTGGGCCGTTGCAGCAGCATGAACCGAAAGTCATTCTTGTTGGCAAAAATGGCCAGACCGTCCAGGGTGTGCTGCCAGAAGTCGAAGTCATCGGCAAGCTCATGGAAGCGCTGAAGCAGGGGCTCGTATTCGTTCTTCTTGTATGTGCTGGCCAGGGACTCTTCCAGGTTCTTGACAAGGTTCTTGAACCGGATCGGGTCCTGGGCGTTGTCGGGATGGCTTCTGTGGGTAGCCTGATATAAAGACAAGCAGGGGCCTTCCTGGCGCTCCAGGAGGGTAGAAAGATAATCAAATTCTTGGGTGTTCATACCGTGGTTTCCGCTAGACAGTCGTTATCTGAAATGAGAAATGGGGCGGCAGCTTATTTCGCCTTGGCAAGTGCCTGCTGCCAGACACCGATGATGTCATCATACTTTTTGGCTGCCTCCATGGGGTCGGTGGCCTCAATGGTGAAGTCCGACAGGTTGGGCAGCTTGGTCAGTGCAGCCACATCAATGTCACTGCGCGTGGGCCGGCGAAAGTTCTGGGTCAGCTCGGCTTCCTGGACCTGTCTGGAAAGCAGCACATCATAGAGCTGGCGGGCAGCGTCCTGTCCGTTTTTGGGGTTCTTGATGATGGCCACCGCCTCGGGGGTGACAAATGCGCCGTCCTCGGGGTAGACAATGTCAATTCCCTTTTGACCGCCTGCGATATAGGCATAGGCAGCGTATTCCATGGTGATGCCAATGGCGTATTCGCCGTTGGCGACACTCTTGTAGACCTGGCCGGAGCTCTTGGAGACGTCAACATTGGCAGCCAGCTGATTGAGGCCGTCTTCACCATAGAGTTGGTGGATGCCGTAAATCTGGTCGTACGCGCTGCCGGAGGAGGCGGGATCGCCGATAATCACCTTGCCTTTCCATTGCTCGTCAAACAGATCGCTCCATTTTTTCGGGGCATCGGCACCGCGCAGCTGGCGCTCGTTGATCATGATGATCATGACGTGCGCATTGCTGCCGGCCCAGAGATTGTCGGGGCCGATGAAGCGATCATCAATGTCTGCGGCTTCGGGTGACTCGTAGCCTTCGAAATTATGCTGAAAAGCGGCCATGGTTCCGAAACCGCCGCCCCAGACCACATCGCCAAGGGGGTTGGCTTCTTCTGCCTCGATGCGCTTCATGAGTGCGCCGGTGCCGGACGTGACTTTCTGGATTTTCAGGTCGGGTGCGACCTCACGGGCAATATCAAGTGCCGTGTCGATGGTCTGCACATTGTTGGACGTGTAGACCACCGCGTCTGCGGCAGTGGCTGTCTGGCCGCAGGCCAGGGCGGCCACACCGAGCAGGGGCAGGGCAAGGCGTTTGAACCGTGAAAGTTGCAGCATGATGTTATCCTTTTCTGGCAAATAATGAGCAGGGCTGGACGGTAACGCAGTCAGCGGTTGGCGCCGAACAGGTCCAGCCTGAGAACACGAACAGCGGTGTACACAGGCACCAGAATCACCACCATGAGAATCACGCCATAGGCAGATGCCGTGTGCAGGAAGCCCGCGTCAATCTGCCGGAACATCTGGATGGGCATGGTCTCCATCCCGCCATAGTACAGCACAATGGTGGCAGATATTTCTGCCAGCGAGGTCACCCACATCAGGATCGCCGCTGCCAGGATGGCGGGCTTCATCAGGGGCAGCACCACCTTGAAGAAACTGCGTATGGGCGGCACACCCAGATTGACGGAGGCTTCCTCGATGGAATCGGGAATGCTGTAGAGTGATGCGGATGCCGAGCGGATGGAAAACGGCACCTTGCGCACAAAATAGGCGGCTGCCATGATCACCCATGTTCCGGTGAGCACAATATAGCCGCTGTTGTAGGTCTGGATCAGCGCAATGCCCAGAACGGTCCCCGAGATGGCCAGGGGCAGCATGACGACATAGTCCAGGCCGGTCACGACAGGCCGGCGTTTCTTGACGATCAGATAGCTCACGACAATGGCAAAACAGGTGCCGGCAATGGTGGCCACACTGGCCAGCATCAGCGAGTTGACGATGGGTTCGGGCGCATATCGCAAGGCCCGGATCACGTTGTCCAGCGTGAACTGGCCATACTGCATGACGGGGCCACTGGCCTTGGTGAAGGCGCCTACGATGACAATGGCCGCCGGCGTCATGGAAAACACCACAAACAGGATGGCCATGCCGGTCAGGGCGATGGCGGGCGCCCCCTGGGCCCGGATGGGCTTCGGTGCACGGCCCTGCTGCATGTGATAGGTTTTGCGTTCCACCATGCGTTTTTGCACAAACAGGACAAAACCCACCAGCACGACCGACGCCACCGCCAGCACGCTTTGCATGATGGGGTCGCCGCCCATTTCGGACAGGAAGGTGGTGTAGGTGAGCGATGACAGCACATCGACCCGCCCGCCGAGAATCATGGGAATGGAGAAGTTGTCAACGGCCAGTGTGAAGACGATCATGGCGTTGATGGTGAGTGCGGGCAGCAGCACAGGCAGAGTGACAGTGAACGCACGCCGCAGGTTGCTGGCACCAAGATTGACGGCAGCCTCTTCAATGGTTCCATCAATGGCCTTGATGGCCGCCAGCATGCCCAGGTAGACGTAGGTGTAGTCGTTCAGAATCAGCGTGAACGACATGCCGAACCAGCCGTAGAAAGAGGGCAGCCAGATGCCGATGTCTTCAAGGGCCAGACGCACGATGCCGTTGTTGCCCAGCAGCATCAGCCAGGCCTGGGACACAATGATGTCGGGCAGCACGATGGTGGCCAGCGGCAGCAGGGCGACCACGCTCTTGCCCGGAAAGTCGTAGCGTGCCACCACATAAGCCAGCGGCGCCCCCAACAGCAGGGTGCCGGCCACGGAGGTCAGACCCAGGCGGATGGTATTGAAAAAGGCGGTGGTATAGGTGGAATCAGAGAAAAAGGTCTGAAAGCCGGTCAGGCTGAACTGACCCGTTTGCGGATCGATGGCACTTTTGTAAAACAGCGTGGCAAGCGGCCAAAGCACCAGGGCAACCAGCACCAGCAGGCAGCCGGCCGCAAGAACGCTCCAGGTATTGGCTGACCATCGGGGGCGGGACTGCACTGATGTCATGCTGCAACAAGCCGGCATTGGGGTGCAAACGACAGCCGTACCGTTGCTCCTTCGGCATAAGCGGGATCTTGCGCGGTGGCCATGTCGACATTCAGGGTCTGGCCATCGGGCAGGCGCACGGCATAGACTGCCTTGACGCCCAGATAGCGTCGGTACAGCACGACGCCTTCCGTGTGATGAGGTTCGCCGGCGCTGTCGGTGTGCATGGTAATGTGCTCGGGCCGGACCGCCAGCTGCTGGTTTTTTGTGCTGGTATAGGGTTGGGCCAGCTCAAGGACACCACCCGGAATATCGACTCTGACGCCATTTTTTTCGGCATGGATGCCATCTACATTGATGAGGTTGGCCGCCCCGACAAAATCGGCGGCATAAGCGGGATCTTGCGCGGTGGCCATGTCGACATTCAGGGTCTGGCCATCGGGCAGGCGCACGGCATAGACTGCCTTGACGCCCAGATAGCGTCGGTACAGC
>DATGUI010000128.1:0-2505 GCA_035301405.1 Burkholderiaceae bacterium | reverse complement strand
AAGCAAGTCGCTACCTATCCGGTCACGGAACTCTTCGTATACCGGTGTGACTTTTTCCCGAAACGATGCAGGGTCGGAAATCTCGTTTACTTCCATGCCTTTCTCAGCCAACGTACCCGTAAGCGTGTCAATGATTTCTGCAGTGATTCGACGCTGCTCAACGGCCGCATCCCGGGCGGCGTCAAGAATCGCCTGTTTCTGGGCAGGCTCATAGCTGTCCAGCTTGCGCTTGTTGAAAATGAAGTCAATCACGGTGAACGTATGATTGGTCAAGGACAGGTACTTGGTCACTTCATACGACTTGGTGGCATCGGCAACAGCCAATGGCAACTCCATGCCGTCCAGTGCACCTTGTTGAATGGCAGTGTAGGTTTCACCCCACTCCATGGGAACCGGGCTGCCGCCCAGCGACTCATACATGCCGATGTAAATCGGGCTTTGCATCACACGATATTTGACACCCTTGACATCATCAGGCGTAGAAACGGGGCGCACATTGTTCAACATGTGTCGAAATCCTGCTCCCATATATGACAGCAGCACGACACCCTTTTTCTCGAGTTTTTCAGCCATCTGCTGGCCAACAGCACCGTCCATCAGTTCAAATGCCTTTTCCGACGAAGGATACAGAAAGGGCAGATCATTGAGCAGGAATGCCGGCTCTGTCTGAGCCAGAACTGCATTCGTGATGAGACCGGCGTCGGCCATTCCCATCCTTACCCCTTCCACCAGCGCTTTTTCATCGCCCAACTGGCGATTCGGATAAAACTGGACATCAAACATCTGCCCGTCGGGGTGTTCTTCAAGTGCCTTTTTGAATGCGCGCGCGCCAACACCAAAGGGGTCCTGTTCGTTGTTGGTGGTTGTCCATCCAAGCTTGATGACCTGTTTGTCTGCCGCATGAACGGTCCCCGTCAGGGCCAGACCGATTACTGCAGCACCAAAAGTCTTGATTAGTGTTTTCATTACTGTCTCCTTGAGAAGATTATTGGTTTGAAGGTAGAAGAAGCGTTTTAAAGCGCAACCAGCGTTGATACGTATTTACTCCGACCAGTACAGCCGCGCAGGGTTGTCAACCAATACGGCCTGCTGTAGAGCGCTGTCTGGCAACCAGTCAAACGCCAGATCAACCAGATCGCCATCGTTGGGCATGGGACCATCAAAATTGGGATGCGGCCAGTCTGTTCCCCAAACTGCCTGCTCCGGGCCAGCCTTCAACAAGGCATCAACCAGTACCCGGGTCTCTGTGTACTGCGGTGCCTGACGGGATAATCGATAAGGTGCGGACAGCTTGACCCATGCCCTGCCTTCGCGCATCAACGCGCAAAGCGTCGCAAAACCAGCGCTTTCAATAAGCTGGCCCGGCTTCCCATGGCCAAGATGATCAATGACAACCGGTATCTCGCGGTCAGCCACTGCCTTGAGCGCATCCGCGTCCACCGATACATCGGCAATCATTTGCAGATGCCATCCCAGGGGCTTCACCTTGTCAATGATGACGTGGAGATCGTCCATTGACGGGCGGGCAGAAGCGTACAGCATGTTCACCCTTGTCCCCCGGGTGCCCAGATCATGCCAGCGCTCAAGATCTTTTTCGCTGACATCAACCGGAGCGACAACCACACCTCGCATCCAGTGCCTGTTCTCCTGCATCAGTTTTTCGTAACTCGAGTGATCGCTGCCATAAGTACTGGGATGGACCAGCACAGCGCGGTCAATCCCATATTCACGACAAAGCCGCTCATAATCAGTGAGACTGGCAAGGGCAGGCACATAGGTAGCCGTATCGGCAACCGGAAAGACAGCGACATCCTCAAAAACATGGAAATGACAATCACAGCTACCTGCCGGCAGCCGTTTTTGCGCGGGCTTGAGGTTGGGATCAAAAGAGCGATCTTTCATGATGAGTGAACTCCCTCACGGACTAGCGATGCGGCCCGAATCTGTGCTTGTGCGAACCCTTCAATCAAACGCACGATGGCGGTATGATCCTGATTGCCGTGCCCTTGTGCCACGCCAAGCTTCCATAATTCATGCACCGCAGCGCCTATCCAGACCGGAACCTGGTTGTCATTGGCCATATCAAGCGCAATGCCAAGATCCTTGGACATCAACGCCAGCGAAAAACCCGGCTCAAACTTGCCGGACAGCACTTGTTGGGGGAATTTCAGTTCACTGGAAGCGCTGCGCCCGCTCCCTGCATTGATGGCAGCCAGCATCTTTTCAGCATCCACACCCATTTTGACGCCCACTGTCATGGCTTCGGCGGTGATGCTCAAGGTTGTTGCCGAAATCAGATTGTTCAGCGCCTTGACCGTGTGTCCGGATCCAAGATCACCCAGATGCAGAATCTGTGTTCCGATCTGCTCCAGCACAGGCCTGGCGCGTTCAAAAATGGTGGCTTCTCCACCGACCATGATGGCCAGCGTGCCCTGCTCCGCCTTTTTGACGCCCCCGCTGACGGGCGCGTCCAGCATGTGTACGCCCCGCTCGCCCAGCATGGCG
>DATGUI010000127.1:0-4263 GCA_035301405.1 Burkholderiaceae bacterium | reverse complement strand
GTCTATTGTCCTATCGTGAGGGTGCGAGCCATGAGACTCTTGGTGGTGTTGATGACCTCAACGTTGGCCTGATAGGCACGCGACGCAGAGATCATGTTGACGGTTTCGGCCACCACGTCGACATTGGGCATTTCTATGTAGCCATCGGCATTGGCAAGCGGATGACCCGGTTCGTATTGCAGGCGCCCGGGCGCCGTGCTTTCTACCACGCCTGCCACCCTGACGCCCCCCACCACCGAGCGGCCCTTGTCGGTTACGGCCGGATCAAGCTGGAACACCACCTGACGCGCGCGGTAGGCCTGGCTGCCCGGGGTGGCAGCGGTATCAGCGTTGGCCAGATTGCTGGCAGTGGTGTTCAGACGCTGGGACTGTGCAGTGAGTGCGGAGCCGGCAATCTGAAAAATACTGGTGGTAGACATGGTTGACGTTATCCTTACTGCTGCAAGGCAGCCATCATGGTTTTCAGCCGGCCAGACAGCACGGCCAGATCGGCCTGATACCGGGCGGTATTATCGGCAAACTGCACGCGTTCGACATCCATGTCGACGGTGTTGCCATCGAGCCGCGGCTGCAGCGGCTGCCTGTACAGCAAGGTGTCGGCCTGCGGGCTTTTTGCCGCGCCGGGAATATGGCGTGTTGAAGTCAGGGCCAGCTGGGTATCGGGCAGGCGCTTGTGGCCTGCGGTGGCCGCTTCAAGTGCCTGGCGGAAGTCCATGTCGCGCGCCTTGTAACCAGGCGTATCGGCGTTGGCGATGTTGGACGCGAGGACCTCCTGACGTTGCTGGCGAACGCGCAGCGCGGTCTGTTCAAAGCTGAAATTGTGGGTCAGGCGATCGATCATGGCGGGTGAAAATGATACGAAATTTCTCTAATGCTACGTATGATAGCTGGGCAACGGTCTACATAAAGGTGGAAACAAGCCCAACTTTGGTGGCCTATTCCCTTCATGTCGGCAACCGCCATTGCTAAAATCCCGATCATGCTCACCCTTTCTGCTGTCAGGGCCCTCCGGCACCTTGCCACCCGTCTGATCATTCCGGTACTGGCTGTCATGTCTGGCACCCTGCCGGCTGTCGCCGGGGCGACGCAGTCTGCCGATGCGGTTGAAGCGGTTGTCTCCGATTATCTTGAACAGCAGGCAGCCAGCTATCCGGGCACGGTCAGCGTGGCAGTGGATGCGAGCCGCGCGACGCGGCACCCCGCCTGCAACCAGCTTTCTGCGCTGTTGGCTCGTGGACAGAAGCTGCGTTCCCGCATGTCGGTCGAAGTCCGCTGCCACGCACCCGAAGCCTGGACAGCGCGGGTTCAGGCAGAAATGAGCATCAAGGGGTACTTCTATGTACCCAACCGGCCAATAGACGCCGGGGACTCCCTCTCGCTGGATGACCTGATCGGGCGCGAAGGCGATCTCCTCTCATTGGGACGCGGCGTTGCCATTGACCCCAGCCGGATCATCGGCCACATTGCCGTGCAACGCATTCCGCAAGGGGTGCCGATCAAGCTGCGCGCCTTGCGGAGTCCGGAATCCATCCCGCGGGGCCAGCAGGTGCGCACCGAGGCCCAAGGGCCCGGATTTGTCGTCACCGGAGAGGGCCAGGCCATGCAGGCGGGGGCACCCGGAGACCGCATACGGGTACGCACGCCATCCGGCCGCATCATTACCGGCACCGTCATTGATGCCGGCACCGTCAGTGTTAATCCTTGATACGCAATGCGCTCGAAAACCCGGCCACTTTGGGCTACCCTAAACTCTTGCGGGGAATTGCCGTTACAAGAGACACCCACAACTGAAACCTTCTACGGCCCTGCGCCTCAATATTGTTTTACCGTCCGGAGCCCACACCGTGAAAATCAACACCTCACCGCTAAAAGGCCCAGTGCCCCGCCCGGATGATGTCACACGCACCAGCACCAGCAATCGGGCCGGTAGTACCGGGGCAACTGCCGCAGCCAGTTCGGTAGAATTAAGCAGTACGGCACGTCATCTGGCCAGCCTTTCCAGCCCCGAGCACGACATCAACCCCGTCAAGGTAAGCGAAATCCGCGCTGCCCTGGCTGATGGCACCCTCAAGATCGACGCCGAACGCATTGCCGACGGCCTGATAGAAAGCGCACGCGAGCTCCTCAAGCCCTGACCTCATGGCCGACACCTCGCCCGCCACTGGCACCACCACACCCGATCCAAGCCTGCTGCTCCACCACCTGCAAACGGAAACGGCCCTGGTCAGCAGCTTCATCAAGGTGCTCCAGCGGGAAGCAGAGATCCTCGCCACCGGCGCCCAGCCAGAGGCGCTTGATCACATCACGACAGAAAAAAACACCCACGCCGACAAACTCGGCAGCCAGGCACAGACACGCAACCAGCTGCTGGCGGCCATGGGCCACGCAGCCGATCGGCCCGGCCTGCTGGCGGCGGCGGGAAATCATCCCCAGTTGCTTGAAGCGGTTCATGCCCTGCTGGATGGCACTGAACAGGCTCGGCTGCTGAATCTGGGCAACGGCCAGATTATCGATCGCTATCTGAATCATCATGGTCAGGCCCTGCAGGTGTTGCATCACCTGACCGGGCGCAGTCAGCTGTACGATGCGCGCGGGCGCACCCGGCCCACTACCCGGCCCCGCACCGGGCACAACAAGTCCGCCTGAATCCTCCATGCGCTCCTGCGTGGCGACCGTCGGGTAATCCCCGCAATTTTCCCCTGCATCAACGATATTTTCTGATCAGATTGTTTCTGGTCAGGCCGCCGTATCGGCCAGCCATTTCTTGAGTGCAAACAATTTTCCCAGTGTCTGGGCAGCCGCAGTCAGATCCAGTTTGTCAGGGCGTTCCGCCAGGGCAAGCAATGCCTGCTCCAGCTCGCCGGGCTCATGCAATATGGCATGAGCCGCCAGGGCCATCTGGGTTGCCGCCAGGGCGACCATCATGTCCTGGCCCGATGAGGCATCCGTATTCATGCTGCCGTGCAAGTCGGCCGCACAGCGCATCACTGCCCTGCCGGTGTTGGCAGCGGCCACCCATCGACCCAGATCAGCCGTCGTGGCGCCCTCCAGCGTGGCACCGGCCGTGGCGCACCAATGATTGAGCACGCGACCGTCTGCCCGGTCCACGAGCTGTACCGATACAAATCGGAGGCGCCTGCCTGTCCGCTGCCTGACCACGACATCAACGGGTGCCGTGGCGGCCCACAAGACCCACGGCCCCCTGCGTCTTCCACTGCCATCAATGCGGACCTCTCCCTCGTCCACGGGCTGGTGATCAAGCTGGCGGGCGATGGCCCCGGCGGTGCTGAGCGTGCCCTGATGATAGAACCGCGTCAGTCGCCCCACTTCAGAGATCCATTTGGCTCCGTCGGCCTCCAGCTGATCCTGCAGCACGCGAGAGTGGCTGCCCAGGGCATGCACAATCGTCCAGTCGGGACGGCTGGTGCGCAACGTATCGACTTGCCGGGCCAGGGCCGCTGCAGGGCTCGGCGACTGCCGTGCCGACTGGCCATCGGACGACCACCAGCCCTCGGGCAACGCGATCTGCTGTACGGCGCTGATCAGCGCGCCACCCTGTGCATCAAGGACCAGGCTGGCATTCAGTGTGCCCCGGCGGCCCTGCCCTTGCTGTACCTGCCGTAGCATCGCGCCGCCATGAACAGCCAGCACGGGCCTGGCAGGACGCGCATGTCCGGCCAGCCGAACGCTACGAAACATGCGGTCAAGATGCCGGCTGACTGCAGACGTTGCCTTGTCGGCCGCCGTGGCCCGCCACGTATCCCAGGCTTCGGCAACGGGCAGGATTTCTTCGATGGCTTCACAGGCTTGTTGAAATACCTGTGGCGAAGTCGCCTGCGACCCAGTCCGCGAACCAGTCAGGAGTATTGCCAGCAACCCGTCCAGTCCATCACGCTGCCGTCTGGCCTGTCGGGCACTTTCGGATTCGGACGTGGACAGCAAGGCAGCCAGATCATCCTGTGAAGGCGCGTACAGGCCAGGTCGATCAGTAGCCGCGCCGAGTGCTCTCTCAACGAGTTGCCCGGCATCCAGGTGCAGAAGGTCTTCAGGCACTTTCTGCCCAGTGGAAACAAAATGGATGGGCAGACGATATCGGATGGCCGCATCCAGGCCCGCACCAAAGCTGCTGGCCTCATCTATTTTGGAAATGATGCAGCCATGCAGGGGGCTGCCTGCTTCCCGCGCGTATCGGCGGGCGACTTCATCGAGGGTTTCACCATGGCTGGAGGCATTCAGAACCAGCAGGCGAGTCACCTCTCTGCC
>DATGUI010000126.1:0-3720 GCA_035301405.1 Burkholderiaceae bacterium | reverse complement strand
AAGACCAGCACGCCGTCGGTTGTCACGATGAAGCCGGCGTTGGACATGAAGCCCTTGTTTTCCTCGGTAGCCATGCCGGACGCCCCCTCAAAAAAATAGGTATGCGGGCCCACCTGTTGCGGTTCGAGGGTGATAGCGGGTTCGGCCAGAGCCGGCCCCGCCGCGAAGAAGAGACTGATCAGAGCGGTACAGCTGGCGAGACGGATAGTGAAGGATGGTTTCAAGGGTTTCTCCTGTATCGTGAGCAGATATACAAGTTAATGGGTATTAACCATTACTGGCGTTTTCTGCTATCGTGTTATATAAAATGCTTATTAATATATTACCGCTAAAGGGGGAAGCATGGACATCAGGCCATTCGTTGCTGCCGTTGCCTTCATTGTGTCAGGTGCCGGGCCGGCACAAGCCCAGGATCCTACATTCTCAACCGCAACACTTACAACCGAAGCTGCTTACACAGTGGCACGCGCCGCGCTGGACTCCTGTCGTGACAGCGGTTTCCAGGTTGCCGTGTCGGTAACTGACCGCAGTGGCACGCCCATCGCTCTGCTTCGAGACCGCTTTGCTGGTGCCCACACACCTGAAACCGCCACCCGCAAGGCCTACACCGCGGCCAGCTTCAACATGCACACCACGGATCTGGCCGATGCCACCCAATCGGGCACAGAAGCATCCGGCATCCGGCAGGTCACCGGGGTGCTGGCACTGGGTGGCGGCCTGCCCATCAACGCCGCCGGTTCGCTGGTTGGTGCAGTGGGGGTATCGGGTGCGCCTGGCGGACAGGCTGACGAAGACTGCGCCCGCGACGGTATCGATGCCATCCAGGATGATCTGGATTTTTAACAAAACATGAAACAACAGGGTGGAGTAATTATGAAAACAACCTGCTCACACTTGCCGTCAACCGGACGGCGTCTTGTCCGAAGCCTTGCCGCCATGGCCGTCTCGGCACTGGCCCTGTCCGCAGCGGCCCCTGTGCTGGCAGCGGATGACAACCAGTCCGGCTCGCAAGCCGTGTCCGAGCTCCAGGTCATGTCTTGGGCATCAGCCTGCATTACTTGCCACGGTGGGGCCGAGCGCGTTCAGGGATCCGGCATTACCGCGCTGGCGGGTACCGATGCAGAGACCATGATGGAAAAGCTCGACAACATGGCTGTCAGCGACAAGTCTGGCGCTCTCATGGTGCAGCTTGTGCGCGGTTACGACCGCGATGTCCTGCAGGCCATCGCCCAATGGTACGAACAACAATAGGAGACAAAAAATGAACAGACGCTTGTTTCTCGGCAGCATGGGGGCCGTCGCTACCTTGGGCATTCCTGTCATCAGTCGGGCCGCAGAGGGCTCGGCAGGTCATGTGGTCGTGGTAGGCGGGGGCTTTGCAGGGGCCACGGCAGCCAAATATCTCCGCGTGTTCAGCAAGAGGCAAATCAATGTCACCCTTATTGAGCCCAATGCCAGCTTTGTATCGTGTCCACTTTCCAACCTGGTTCTGGAAGGCGCCTACAACATAGACGACGTTACCGTCAGCTATCGCGGGCTGGAAGACAACCACGGCATCAAGCGGGTGCGTAGCGCCGTCACGAACATTGACGCCGACGCCAGAACCGTCATGCTGGCCAATGGTGAGTCCGTCCAGTACGACAGGCTCATCGTTTCGCCCGGCATTGATTTCATGTGGGACCACATCCCCGGCATGAACAACGCGCAGGCACAAGAACAAGTCTTCCATGCCTGGAAAGCCGGTTCGCAAACCACCGGACTGCGCAAGCAGCTCGAAGAAATGCCCGATGGCGGCCGTTTCATCCTCAGCATCCCCGAGGCTCCCTACCGCTGCCCACCGGGACCTTACGAGCGCGTCTGTGCGGTGGCTTCCTACTTCAAGAAGCACAAGCCCCGTTCCAAGGTGCATGTGTTTGATGCCAACTCCGATGTCACCTCCAAGGGCGCCTTGTTCAAGGCCGCCTGGGAGGAACACTACGCCGACATCATCGAGTATGTTCCGGCATTCAAGGCAGTGGATGTGGTCCCTGACAAACGCCAGGTCATCTTTGAGCTGGGCGAAGAGGAAACGGCTGATGTCCTCAACCTGATACCGCCCATGCGGGCGGGCGACATTGCCCGTGAATCTGGCCTGGCTACCGCCAACGACCGTTGGTGCGAGGTGGATTTCCTCACCTTTGAGTCCATTGCCGCGCCCGGTGTCCATGTGTTGGGCGACGCCATCCAGGTTGCGCCGGCCATGCCCAAGTCCGGGCACATGGCCAACCAGCATGGCAAAAATTGTGCGGCGGCCATCACGGCACTCATGACGGATCAGCCGGTCAACAACGATCCCATTTACGCCAACACCTGCTACAGCTACGTCACTGACGACCAGGCCGTGCATGTATCCAGTGTGCACCGCTATGACTCAGAAGAAAAGACCATGCTGCCGGTAGAAGGCGCGGGGGGCCTGTCTGACGCGCCCAGCACGCGCGAGGGCAAACACGCCCGCAGCTGGTCGCAGGCCATCTGGGCGGACTCTCTCGCATAGGTATCAAGTCTGAAGAAAACAGACCAGGTTGTCCCCGAGTGGCAAAAAGATTAGGGGTTTTCCCCTAATCTTTTTCATTCTCAAAGCATATATTGATATATATAATAAGTCTCTTTTATTTGCCGCTGTTTAAAGCATCAAATGACTATTGAATCGCACTCAGGAGTTGTCGTGAGCTCTCACCATACTGCAACCCCCGGGCGTCTTCGCCAGGCTCCCGAAGGTTTCATTGCGCCCGACCTTGTCCAGGGCATCACCCGCCAAGGGCTGAATGAAACCCGGCGTGGCTTTTTGAAATCCAGTTTCATGGCTGCTGCTGCAGCCGTGGCAGGCGGCGCTTCCGCCCGGGCCATGGCCAACCCGGCCACTGACGGCGATCCGCTTATCACCGAGGTCCAGCCTTGGGTCAAGCTCGGACGTCCCGTGGTCTATCATCCCTACGGCCAGCCGTCTCCGTACGAGGCCAACCTCCAGCGTCGGCAGTCGCCCGGCCTGACACGCACTGATCAATCCTCGGTGTCATTTGCCCCCCTGCAAGGGCTGTTTGGCATGATCACCCCCAGTGGCCTGCATTTCGAGCGCCATCATCAGGGCTGGATAGACATCGATCCGGAGCAGCATCGTTTCATGATCAATGGCATGGTCAAGCAACCCAAGGTCTACACCATGGACGAGCTCATGCGTTTTCCGTCGGTATCCCGCATTCACTTCATTGAGTGTGGCGCCAACACCGGCATGGAGTGGGGCAACGTGGCAGTGCCGACCGTGCAATACACCCACGGCATGCTATCGTGCTCGGAATTCACCGGCATCCCGCTCAAGACCCTTCTTGAAGACTGTGGGGCAGATTTTGAAAACGCCCGTTTTGTCCTGGCCGAAGGGGCAGACGGCTCGGGCATGACCCGCACCATCAACATGGAGAACGTGCTTGACGACGTGCTGGTGGTTTACGGCCAAAATGGCGAAATGCTGCGCCCTGAAAACGGCTATCCCCTGCGCCTGGTCGTTCCCGGCGTGCAAGGTGTATCGTCTGTCAAATGGCTGCGTCGCATCAAGGTAGGCGACCAGCCCTGGAACACCAAGGACGAAGCCGCTCACTATATGGACATGATGCCCGATGGCACTTTGCGCCAGTACACCTCCATTCAAGAGTGCAAATCTGTCATCACCACGCCATCAGGCGGGCA
>DATGUI010000125.1:0-3265 GCA_035301405.1 Burkholderiaceae bacterium | reverse complement strand
GCTGATTGACTGGGTCTTGCCACGGTAGACGGGATAGTTGACATAGGCGGCCCACATCGGGGCCGAGTCTTGGCGACGGCCGGCATCCAGATGGCAGTTGACGCAGGAGAGCGTATTTCCTGTGTGGTCTGGAACCATTGCTGGCGTGTCCATGAATATTGCGCGTCCGCGCTTCACGGCATCGCCGTCGGGCGTGTCCGGTATGTTGTCTTCAGAGGGTGGCTGATAGTATCCGTTCGCTCCGACGGGCGTGCCAGCAGTTGGGTTTGTACGATCACTGGCATGGGCGGCGCGGTCTGATTCCATCGCCATACGGGTGTAACGGGCGTTGCCGATCAGTGTGGTGGCGCCGGAATCGGATTTGTTTATGGACAATGACAACAACTCACTGTCATTGATCACATACCCGATGCCGAACAGCAGCACTCCAAAAGCGGCCGCCCAGGTCAGCCGGCGTACACCCGACATTCGATGTGAGCGACCGGATTTTCGTTTATCCAGATCTTTGTGTGTCATCTGTAAGTCTCTCTACTTGATTCAGTCGGCGTTATTGCCTTGCTGGCGCAGCGACGCGGCATAATAGGAAACTGCATACAAATCTTCATAGGAAAGTCGCTTGGCAATATCGTCCATCAACTCTTGTGGTGAATTGTGCCGGTGTCCGCCTTTCCAGGCGGCCAGCTGGCCGAACAGATATTCGGGCTGCTGGGCCGCCAATGGCGGGAAAGAAGCGCCGACGCCCTGGCCCTGATCGCCATGGCAACTGATGCATGCCGGCACGTCAAGATGCCAGTCTCCTTTTTCAAACAGTGTGCGTCCGCGTTCCAGGTTGGCATCGGAAGGCGTCAGGGCAAGCTCTGGAACCGGGAGGCTGGCGTAGTAGGCGGCCACTTCAGCAATGTCCTGCTGCTGCAGTGCTCGCGCTACATATTCCATGGATTCGTGAATCCGGCTTCCAGATGAAAAGTCCTGTAGCTGTTTGATCATGTAGCCTTCGTTCAGGCCGGCCAGTCGTGGTGTATTGCCAGCGCCTTCCCCCAGATCGCCATGGCAGGAGGCACAGCTCCAGGCGATGTCGTTGCCGCTATGCACTAGCACAGGCGCCGTGAGTTCCGGTCTGGCTGCCGACGGGGTGGGGCGCGTCAGGGGAGCAACCGGATCGCTGGCAGGCGTTTTGGCCGAGCCCGGGTCAGCCCAGGGGGCCAGGTCGCTCAGGTACATTCCTACCCCGGCTATGGCCAGTGCAAATAAAACGGCCAGCAGAAAGATGGGGATTGGACGTGGGGGTTCCCAGGGTTCAAAGTTAGGGTCAATGTCCTCGATCTTCGGGATGCTTGAATCAGTGTTGTCGTTCATGGCGTTATTACCCCGCATTGCCGTCTGTTGAAGTCGTTTCCGGACGGCGGTCATATCCACGGTCCCTTTTCTCTAATTCCTCGGGACTGGCCGGATAGGTGCGATCCAGACTAAGCAGATAGTCGACAAGGTCCAGTGCCTCTGTGCGTGCCACCACTACCTTCCCCCCCGGGGGTTGAAAGTGTGCGGGAAGGCGGACAACAACATCGTCCTGCGAGGCCTCATCTTTTTCCTCGAACATGTAGGGATACGAGGGCATGATGCTCCAGTCAAAAATGGCGCGCGGCTGATACAGATGGGTCAGGTGCCAGTCACGGCTTTTCATGCGTGCACCAACGTTGAGCAGGTCCGGTCCGGTACGCATGGTGCCCAGCAAGTGGGGCGTATCGTAGAAATAATCCCCTGGCGTGGAGGCTCGGCCCCAGCCGCGGGCACTGTCGAAGAGGGTCTGCCCCGTGGATCGCGGCTGTTGACTGTGGCAGTAGATGCAGCCATTGGCAACGTATTGCTGGCGTCCGCGCAACTGTTGATCGGTGTAGGGTTGCAAATGTTCAGGAGGCTGCGCCGTACGCAACTGCCAGGCGGGCAGAATGACCAGCATCAGTGTCGCTAATAACAGGACGCCGATTGCGCTGATAAGGAGTGGCAACAGTTTGTTCATGACGGTTCCGCAGGAGCAAGTGTGTTGACTGTCTTGGTGCGCGGCTCTTTTTGCAGCAACAGCAAGGCAAAATGTATGGCAAAGACGAAATGGCCCAACGTCATCAGGGTGCCGCCGACAGAGCGGCCTTCAAGATAGGGCTTCATCGTTTTCGTGATCTCGGCGAAGCTGGATCCAGGTTCCATCAACCCCATCCCCTGCAACACGCCAGCAGCGGTGAGTGATACGAAGTAAATCGTAAATCCGCCCACTACCAGCCAGAAATGGGTTTTTACCAGGGTGGGAAAGGGCCAGCGCCGGCCAAGAATGTGCGGCATCATGTAGTACACCGTACCGAACAAGACAAGGCTGACAAAGCCGTAGGCCCCCAAGTGCGCGTGTCCGACGGTGTAATGGGTGAAGTGGGTAACCGAGTTTACTGACCGCAATGCTTCGATGGACCCCTGGAAGGAAGACAGGGTGTACATCAGGGCCCCGATCCAGACAAAACGCAGAGCCATGGATTGTTTGAATGCCCACATGTTCATGGCAACCGTGACGTGCTGGTTGATGGCCACGGCAATGACCGGCACAAACATCATGATGCTGTGCACGACGGACAGGGTGACGGCCCAGGTCGGGATGGGGCCACCCATCAGATGATGGATGCCAACCTGGCTGTAGAACAGGGCCAGGCTCCAGAAGCCCAGCAACGAAACGTTATACGAGTAGACCGGCTTGCCGATGATCTTGGGAATGATGTAGTAAGCAGCGCCGACGCCCATCGGTGTCAGCCACAGCCCCAGCACATTATGAGCGAACCACCAGTTCACCGTTGCCTGCTGGGCACCAACGTGCAGGCCGGGTATGTTCGCTACGAAAAACAGGAAGGGAAACCACATCATGCCTGCCAGAAAATACCAGCCGGATACATAAATATGTTTCGATTTGCGGCGGGCTGCTGTCTCTATAGCGGGCCACGCCAGGAAAAATCCGCCTGTGGCCAGCAGCAAATCAATTTGCCACGGAAATTCCAGCCATTCGATGCCTTCCGACCACCCGCTCGCCAGAGCCACCGTTCCGCCCAGAACGCCGAGCGTCCATAGAAAAGCACCAAAATAGGCCATTTGAGGTCGCCGCAATGGCGTATGGAATATTCGGGGCAGCAACCATAGTGCCACGCCTATTCCGGTGACCGACAGCCAGCCGTAGGCGACGATGTTCAAGTGCAGTGTGCGTGCGCGACCAAAGGTGAGTGGTGCCACGTTT
>DATGUI010000124.1:0-6219 GCA_035301405.1 Burkholderiaceae bacterium | reverse complement strand
CAGCACACCCGTATCGCCCACCTGGCCGCCGGATTCGGCATAAAAGGGCGTTGCCTGAAGCACCACAATGCCGGATTGCCCCTCAAGCAGCTCGTCTACGGCGATATCATCATGATAGAGCGCGACCACAGCCGACTGGGCCTGAAGGTGTTCGTAGCCTTGGAAGTCCGTGGCAGCGCCCTCGTATGCCAGCTGGCCGGCACCCTTGAAACTGCCTGCAGCGCGCGCCTGATCACGCTGATGCTGCATGGCGCGATCAAACCCGTCGACGTCCACGTGGATGTCACGCTCGCGACAGATGTCGGCAGTCAGGTCAACGGGGAAGCCGTAAGTATCGTAGAGGGTAAACAGTGTCTGGCCATCCAGGGTGCCTCCCGCCGATACGTCGGCCAGCGCGGCATCGAGGATCTTCATGCCATGTTCCAGCGTGGTGCTGAAGCGTTCTTCCTCCTGGAGCAGGACCTGGGCAATGCGGGCCTGCTGGTCGGCCAGTTCGGGATAGGCCTCGCCCATTTCCTGGACAAGATCCGGTACCAGCAGGTGAAAGAACGGCTGATTCTGGCCCAGCTTGTGACCATGGCGCAAGGCCCGCCGGATGATGCGGCGCAACACATAACCGCGACCTTCGTTGCCTGGAATGACGCCATCCACAATCAGAAAGCCGCAGGCCCGGATGTGGTCGGCAATGACCTTGAGCGAACTGCTGCCCATATCCGTAGTGCCCGTTTCCCTGGCTGCGGCCCGGATCAGGGACTGGAAAAGGTCAATATCGTAATTGGAATGCACATTCTGCAGGACCGCCGCAATGCGTTCCAGCCCCATGCCGGTATCCACGCAGGGTTTGGGAAGGGGATGCATGTTGCCTTCGGCATCGCGATCGAACTGCATGAAGACCAGATTCCAGATCTCGATATAGCGATCGCCATCTTGCTCGGGTGAACCCGGCGGCCCGCCCCAGATGTGGGGGCCGTGGTCGTAGAACACCTCGGAACAGGGCCCGCACGGGCCGGTATCGGCCATCTGCCAGAAGTTGTCGGAAGAGTAGCGCCCGCCCTCGTCATCGCCGATGCGAATGATGCGTTCGGTGGGCACGCCGATGTCATTGGCCCAGATATCGTAGGCTTCGTTGTCTTCGTGATAGACCGTTACCCAAAGCTTGTCGGCCGGCAAACCATAGACGTTGGTGAGCAAGTCCCAGGCGTAGGCAATGGCCTTTTCCTTGAAGTAGTCACCAAAGCTGAAGTTGCCCAGCATTTCAAAGAAAGTGTGGTGACGCGCGGTGTAGCCGACGTTTTCAAGGTCGTTGTGCTTGCCACCCGCACGCACGCACCGCTGAGACGATGCGGCTCGCTTGTAGGGACGCGTTTCCTTGCCGGTGAATACATCCTTGAACTGCACCATGCCGGCATTGGTAAAGAGCAGGGTAGGATCATTGGCCGGGATCAGTGGCGAGGAAGGCACAACCTGATGGCCGCGGTCTTCAAAGAACGATAGGAATTTCTGGCGTATTTCAGACGTTTTCATCGTAAGGGCGTAAAAAAAGACAATGAGGGCAGTCTGATTATAAGTGCTGACGACCGCCCGCGACTCATGACCCTTGCAGTGTAGTCTGTCTGCCTCAAAAACAGATATAGCCGCGCACCATCCCCCTTGCAGCGATATCGACCGCGCCTTCTGAAATCTGCATGGCCCCACTGCCGGGCGGACAGTAGCAGCCTCCCGTCAGGGGGTTGGCGGTGGAAGCGCCTTCCGGAGTCTGACAGCCAAAGCGGCTGTTTGTGGAAAACGCACCCCGATACTGCTGGACCGGCTGCCATTCGCCCATCACGCAGGTGAGCAGGCCCAGAGTGGCATCGCGTGCCACGGCGTCTTCGTGGGTGCAGGCCGACTGCGCCTGCCGTGATGACATCAGTCGCAACACCCCTGCTTCGCTGGCGAGGTCTCCCTGTGCCTGCAGCCCCTGCCCCACGCTCACCTGATTCCGGAACTCGGGATCGCGGGTGTCGCCGACCTGAAGATAGTCCAGCGCTTCCAGTTGTTCGCGTGTAATGGCCATGGCCACGGTACCCGGGGCCAGTTCCCAGCCAGCGACGGGCGGGTTGGGATAGGAAAAGCGGTGGCCCTGCAGACGGTGGGGGCGATCGGGGTGTACGGCAGCCCCGGCCCCCTGCGCGGCAATCAGCCACTGTGCCAGCATGCCTTCGTCTACCCGTCCGGCGCGTGACTGCATGGCACGCTGGCCGGCAATGATGGTGTCGAGATGGCAAGGCTGCTCGGGGCACTCGCCTTCACGCATGACCCGGATGTCCACACCCCCCGTTTTCAGGACGGTATCGGGAAAGCCCTGGTGCAGCACGCCATCCGCCTTCAGTTCCGCCAGCGTGGGCCGGGACCAGTCTGCATAGCCTTCCGACAATAACGCCTGGGGGGTGTCCGCCTCACGGATGCGCACGCCGTGCTTGCGCAGATAGGCATGGACTGACTGCTCGACTCCCTTCATCCAGCGGGCCGCGCTTGCCGCCGCGGCATCGTTGACACGATTGACCCAGGCCTGGCTTGCCCAGATGGCCAGCAGCGTGGCCAGCACAACGGCAACCAGCCACTCCAGCAACACAAACCCCCGTTGATCCGACATCGCGCCTGCTCCGTCTCAACTGGCGGTAAATTCAAAGGTGTTGACATCCCCCCGGGCACAGCTGGACTCCGCAAGCAATGCGTTGTATTCGACTGTCGAACTCTTGACCGTACCGGAACTGCCGCCCTGGGGCGCGATGGTGATGGTATCCATGATCCGCTGCATGACCGAGGCCAGCCCGGGACAGGCAGCATGACTGACTTTGTCCAGCGTCAGGGTAAAGCTTGCCCCTGACGAGGCGGGTGCCACGGTAATGCTGCCGTCACTGCCCAGGCCATGGCGGATGGTCGTGGTACTGCCCGACTCACGAACCGAAAGGACTGTTGATCCGGCGGCCATTCTGGCAAGATTGTCCGTGCCGATATCGCTGTAGGGTGCATCACTGCCGGGCTGGCCATTGATCTGAACCTGCAGGACAAAGCGGGCCAGTTCTTCTCCTACCCGTGGCACCTTGTTTTCAATGACATACGCCCCGACTCCAGGAATGGCAATAATGGCCAGCAACAGCACGATCGCCGTCACAATGGAGATCTCGATCAGGGAAAACCCGGCCTGACGCCGGGCCATTTGCTGCGGACGTGCAACCTTGCAGGCCCGGGGACGGAGCAGCCGGCGCCCTGGCGTGGAGCCACGGGCCCGGAAACGATACGGGGTGAACTGTTGAGAACGCAACGCAGTACGCATGGATAAGCTCCTTTGGCAGGGTCAGGTTGGCGGCAGGCAGCCTGCCCGCCGCGCGGGTTAAAAATCGGCAAACTGCAAAGTCAGGGAACGCCGCAGCTCGTCAATGACGGCGTAGTGCCACAGCGCCAGGCCCAGCAAATAGGCAACACAGCCAAGCAGCAGCATCCATCTGAAAGCCTGGGCACGACGCGCCATGACGCCCACGACATCCTGATGCACACGTTCAGCTATCAGCCGCAGGGCATCATTGAGGCCGCGCGCCTCGAACATGTCGGAAAAGAACCAGTAATGTGGCCTGCCCAGCATCCCGGTATCAAAAATGGCGGCACCACGCACGCCCTCGTCAATGCGCTGGAGCATGGTGTCGAGATGCCAGCGCAGCCAGGGCCGGGCTCCCGGTCGCTGGTAGAGCAGCGCCTGGCGAAGCCGGGTGGCGCTCTGGTCCTGTGCTCCCAGTGCGATGCGCAAGAACGACGCCCATTGCAGCACCATCAGCTGACGGTAGCTGTCCCACCACAGCAGCGGGTCCAGGAAACGGCGCAGGGGGCCGGTGAGATGCGTCAATGACCAGCCTGCAAGCAGCGTGATCCCCATCAAGGCCAGCAACACCCATGGCCAGGTGGTGGCAATCACCTGCGCAAAGTCAACCAGACGCCGCGTGAGGCGACCGTAATGTTCGGGAGGAACGCTGTCGAAGGTTCGCAACAGCCGCGGGACCGTGAATTGCGGTATGGCCAGCGTCAGTGCTGCACTGAGACCGGCGGCAGCCAGGGCCGGCCATAGCACGCCGGTCAGGAGACGCCGCGCCTGCCCAAGCAGCGACAGCACCCGGGAGAACTGCCGCAGTGTCTGAATGACGGCGTCATTGCCCAGTGCCTGTGCGGAGCGGATGAGACTGAGCTCGGCATGCGGAAAGTGGCGCTGCCATGTGGTGTAGAGATCCCCACCACCATGCTGATAGGCGTGCAGCCAGAAGGCAGACAGCCGTCCCCTGAGGCGACGCTCGCCATAACGTACGGCATCACGCAGAAAGACATCTTTCAATGTGAAGCGGCCGTCGGCATGCGCCAGCAAATCAGCCAGGTAGCGATAATAATCGGCTCGCGCAGGCTGAAACTGCCAGCGGTCCCGGAGGGCGGCCATCGCTTGCAGCAGGCTTGTCAGATGACCCATGAGTTCTCCCGCCCTGGTGAGGACGGCTGGCTGACCATGCCGGAGAGCTGACGCAGCTGCCGATGTTTGAGACGCGTGGAGAACGGCTGGAAGTGGCGCTCGATGTCACGCGGATCCAGATCGCCCGCCAGTGCCTTGCGAACGGCATTGTCCATGGCGGTCAGCCAGACTGCTTCGTCGAGCAGGCCACGCTCCTCAATATGACCTGCCCTGGCACTCAACCACTGGTTGACACACTGCTCGCGGACGCTGTCCAGAAAGTCCGTCTGCAGGCCCGGCTCGATGAGCTCGGCCACCACGGTACGTCCGGCATAGCCCTGCAGTGACGACAATCGGGCCACGCCACACTGGTCACAACCTTCCGGATGACGGACGCGCATGGGGGTTACATCAATACGGTAGAGTTGCTGAATGCCTTCCAGCCACTGCCCCCATTGATGCGGGCTGCGCGATGGCACGGAACGGCCAGCGTTACCGGTCAGCAACGCACTGACCGGCAGGCTGCAATGCGGACACAGGCGCGCCATCAGACACTGAAACACCAGCAGACGCAAGGTGCCCGGGGTGAGGATGAAGTCCCGGGAAACCCCAATGAAATCCGACATCAATCGCTGTGGCACGGTGGCTGCCGAACCGGCGTGTACCGTGCTGTACATGTTGATGCCCGAGCCGGTCAGATCCATGAACGCCTCCCCGGTCTCCGGGTCACGGATTTCTCCGAGCAGGACATCCGTCATGGCCGATCGCTTCAGCGTACGCAGCTTGGCACCATAGGCTTGCGGCCGGGACTCGGACAATACCCGTGTCACGGTGTTCTGTATGGCGTTGGGAATACGATATTCAACCGGATCTTCCAGCGTGATGACCTTGCGTTCGACAGGCAGGGAGGCAATCAGGCTGGCCAGGGACGTCGACTTGCCCGAGCCCACCGTGCCGGCAAAGACAATCGCCCCTCCGGCTGCAGCCATGGTTCGTTCGATGATGGCAATCTGATCAGGCAAGTACCCCAGCGACGCCAGACTGCGATGCGCGGCATCAATGGTGCGCACCAGCAGGCGCAAGCAGACACTGGGTCCGGAATCCGCCGCCAGCGAGGCCCACCGGATCAGGACATCCTGATCATCCACGCGGCGGATGAGACTGCCCTGCTGTTCGAGTCGGGGGTCAAACATGGCGCCATTTCCACCCCGGACATCCATCCATGCCGCCGCCAGCATGTCGGTCAGCATGGTCGTGGCCATGTGCTGAAAACGGGCGGGCGCCACGTACCGGCCACGGATGGTGTACTTGACTTCCGACACCTCCTGCGTGGACAAGATATTGATGTGAAGATCACTGGCGTCATGCCGCACGCCCCATTCGATCAGATCCTGAAAGGCATCGCTCAATGCCGTGCGGGAGGCATGGCGGTCGCCCTGCCCCGATGTCTGTCGGCCACTTGCGGGCTGGCGTGCCACGGTCAGCAGCAGTGGCGCATCCAGAACATAGCGCGATGGCCGGGCCATGACATAACCCCTGTCCAATGCCTGTCGGAGCAGTTCATCGGCCTGGTCGCTGGCGACATAATCGGCAAGGGCAAGAATGGCGGCTGTCTGATCGGTCAGACGGACCAGGCAGATGCGGGCAGACCATTCCTGCGCCTGAAAGTCCGGATTCAATACCCGGTCAATGCCGGGCTGCAGATTTTTCAGCGCTGCCTGATCAGGCAGTACCACTGCCTCTTCGGG
>DATGUI010000123.1:0-2081 GCA_035301405.1 Burkholderiaceae bacterium | reverse complement strand
CTATGGCAATCAACTGCGCGAGGCAGACCAGACTGCCCGGGAAACGGCAGGGGCCAACAGTCGTCAACAGTGGCTGGATTTGCGCGAGCAGGGTTTTGACGGGGTCCAGGCGCTGGATGATCACACGCTGCAGATACGCGTGCTGGGCAAGTATCCACAGTTCAAGTACTGGCTGGCCATGACATTCACGGCCCCCGTGCCCTGGGAGGCCGACCGTTTCTATCATCAGCCGGGCATGGCCGAACACAACCTGTCGCTCAATACCTGGCCGGTCGGAACCGGCGCCTACATGATGACTGAATCCATCGTCAATCGCCGGCACGTTCTGGAGCGCAACCCCAACTATCGGGGTGAGCCGTATCCGTGCGAGGGCGAGCCGGGCGATGAGCAGGCCGGCCTGCTGGCAGACTGTGGCAAGCCCACGCCGTTCATTGACCGCATCGAGTTCTCGCTGGAGAAGGAAAGCGTGCCGCTGATGGGCAAGTTCCTGCAGGGTTATTACGATATTCCCGAGATCGGGCGGGGGGACTATGGGGTGTCCATGCAGGTGGCGGCAGGCGACTATGTAGAAAAGGCCGAACTCTACGCTGACCGCAACATTCAGATCCGCAGCACCACGGCCGCCCAGCAGTTTTACCTGGGCTTCAACTGGCTGGATCCCGTGGTGGGAAAGGGCGATACGCCAGAACAGCAGGAGCGCAATCGCCTGCTGCGCCACGCCATCAGCATTGCGTTTGATTGGGAGCAGTTTGTGTCCATTTTCCAGGACGGCCAAGGGGAAGTGGCACACGGCCCCGTGCCGCCCGGTGTGTCTGGTCATCAGTCCTTGCCGGAGGGCATGAATCCGGTGGTATACGAGGCCTCGGACGGGCAGGTGGTCCGGCGACCTCTTGACCAGGCCCGGGAACTGCTCAAGCAGGCGGGTTATCCGGATGGACGCGATGAAAAGACGGGCAAACCATTGATATTGCACTTTGATTCCGCGGGCGGAACCGGATCCAGCGCCATGCTGGACTGGATGCGTCGGCAACTGGCCGATATCGATATCGAGCTGGAAATCCGCGCCACGGATTACAACCGCTTTCAGGACAAGATGCGGCGCGGAACGGCGCAGATGTACATGTGGGGCTGGGTAGCCGATTACCCCGACGCAGAAAACTTCCTGTTCCTGCTCTATGGTCCCAATGCCAAGGTCATCAATGGTGGCGAAAACGCTTCCAACTATCAGAACGACGAATACGACAGGTTGTTCGACGAGATGCGTTATCTGGATGACGGGCCGGAAAAGGATGCCATCATTCATCGCATGACCCGCGTCGCCCAGCAGGATGCTCCCTGGATGTTCGGCTATTCGCCCAAGTCGGGGGGGGCCTGGCATGGCTGGGTGGCCAACGCCAAGCCCACCCAGATGGTACGCAATACCTTGCAATACTACCGACTGGATACCCAGCTCCGTGCCGATTCCATCCGCGCATGGAATGCACCGGTATGGTGGCCCTTGTGGCTGGTGGCGATTGGTGCGGGTGTCGGCCTGCTGGTCGTGTGGCAGACGGCACGCCGCCGTGATCTCAAGAAAGCCCGTGAACCGCTCAGGGGGCAGGCATGACCACCTATATTATTCGTCGATTGCTGTATGGTGTATTGATCCTGCTGGGCGTCAACGTCCTGACCTTTGTTCTCTTCTTTGCCGTCAACACGCCGGACGACATGGCGCGTTTGTCCATTGGCGGCCAGCGCGTCAGCGAGGAGGCCATCGAGAAGTGGAAAATCGATCGGGGCTACGACAAACCCCTGTTCCATAATGCCGAGCAGGGCGGAGCGAAACGCTGGACCGACACCATTTTCTATCAGCGATCAGTGCCCTTGCTGAAGTTTGACTTCGGCTTTTCAGACGAGGGGCGCGATATCGGCCATGAAATTCGCAACCGCATGGGTCCAAGCCTGGCGCTGGCGCTGCCTACCTTCATTCTTGGCCTGGGTACCAGCATTGCGTTTTCGTTGTTGCTCGTGTTTTTCCGGGGGACGCGGCTGGACTTTGCCGGCGTTGTGTTTTGCGTCATCTTGTTGTCCATATCGGGTCT
>DATGUI010000122.1:0-4994 GCA_035301405.1 Burkholderiaceae bacterium | reverse complement strand
CATCGCAATACAATGCGAACCCATCCCGAATCTCCAAAACTGCAGGCTGCTTTGCGGGACCTGATGCGTGTGCTGTCAGCGACCATGGAAGTGCAGCCAGATGCAGAGCAGGCATTCTTCCTCATCAAGAATCAGCCTATTCCAGAGTTTCGTCACAAGACCATCTGGCAATTGATTCAGGAAGGGCGTACTGAGGACGCGATCAGCTACCTTGAATCGATTGCTTCAGGGTTCGCTGGATGATCTTGAACAATCTGCCTGCTGGGACAGTACTTTATCGTGCACTTACGCCCCGCTGGGCTGGCAGACCCGCAAGTGGCGCGGGAGCTGCCATAAAAGGAGGCCGCTTTAATCGTGAAGGCATTGAAGCGCTGTATTTATCCCTGGAAGAAATGACAGCTTTGCGAGAATACCAACAGACATCTCCTTTTCTGCCACCTTGCACACTTTGTTCTTATACTGCTGCGCTGCAGGATCTGGTTGATTTGCGGCAACTCCATCGCGGTGAGCCGTGGGATGATCTTTGGCATGATTGGCGCGAAGACTGGCGCCATCTGAAATTCGAACGGCATATTGAGCCGCCCAGCTGGGTGTTGAGTGATTTGGTTCGCCGTAAAGGTTATACGGGTATCCTGTTTCCCAGCCAGACGAATGATGGCGGGACGAATGTCGTTGTATTTTCAGATCGCATTAAAGGAACGAATAGAATCGAGGTCAATGACCCATTGGGCCAGCTTCCTCGCGACCAAGCCAGTTGGCTTCGTTGAATAGCTGACCGTGAGCACCTCCCCCAACTCGACGGCTGGCATTTTCTAGCCATGGAAGGGCAGAAAGCCCTCAATGGAAATGCTGAGTGTTTACTGCCGCCGCAGAAGGACAAACATGCGCCTGTTGCGTTTGTCATCACACAGATAGCCTGAATGCACGGTATCAAAGCCCCGGGCAGCGATGTCATCAACCTTGCTGGTGAAACCGGCTTCAATCTGCTCGGAGCTGCCGGTACCCCGGCTTTCCAGCAGGACCAGGCCGCCTGGTCGGGTCAACTGATAGCACTTCTGTCCAATCTCCGCTGCGGTCAGTTCCTGGCTGCTATGCAGGCCGCAGGCCAAAATCAGATCAAAGCGCTGCTTGTGCGGAAAGCTGGCAAACGATTGCTCCAGCAGTTCCACATGGCGGATATCCAGATATTTGGCAACTGCAGTAAACAAGGCTTGATTGAATGCGCGCTCATCAAGGCCGGTGCCCTTGGCGAGCTGATCGGCCAGACCCAGAAGCAGCAGGCCCTGATTGGCCGTTGCATCCAGAGCATGGGCGTTGGCAGGCAGCCAGTCTTGCAGTCCGTAGGCTTCAAGACGGACCTCCGTAGGGCGCAAGCCCGCCAGACGGATGGCATCCAGGCCTTGTGGCAAAAGCCCGTAGGTGCCGGTGGGCAGACTGTCGTGGTGCTTGGAACGCAGGCGGGCGATGTCCGTGTGCAGACTCTCCAGACCAGTGTCTGCCGAATCCGCTGGCGCCAGCCACAGGGTTTGCTGGCGTTGCGCCAGGGCAGTAACGGGTGAGGTCGGCATAATAGCAGCAGCTTGCCACAAGGCATCACAGGCGGCATCAGGCTGGCCAAGCTTGTGCAAAGTCAACGCGTGCAGATAATGGGCGCGGGCTCTGGCCCAGGGGTGGGCTTCGGTAGCAGCGGTTATGGCCTGCCCATGCAGCGCCAGTGCCTCGTCATTACGCTCCAGACGGGCCAGCAGGCGTGCACGTATGCTCAGCCACAGAGCCGGCGAGTCATCTGGATGTGCTGCTGTCCTGTTATCCAGCCGCGCCAGGGCTTGGCTGGCTTCATCTTCGTCGGGGCTGGGCTGGGCCGCCAGGGTACGGGCAGCCATGGCCTGTACCTGTACGTGGTCGGGCTGTTTTTCCAGTAGTTGCATGGCATCTTGATGGGCTTCCCACCACAGTCCGGCGTCCAGCAGAATCTCGATGGCGCTGAGCCGTATTCCCAGGTCATCGGGTGCCTGATCCAGGGCGGTCTTGATCAGCGGAATGGCGTGGCCACTGCGCCCTTGCCACAAGGCCAGTTCGGCCTGCAGCCGAATGACTTGCGCATCGCGTCCGTGGGTGGCAGCCAGGTGACGAATGGCTTCTGCCTGCGTGGCGAGCTCTCCTTGTCGCAGCCCTGTGCGAATTGCAGTCAGTGTGTCCCCGGCAGGCCCGCCGCGATGCCGGTCAAAATAGCCCCTGGCCTTGAGGTAATTTTGCGCCAGCTCATCGCCAACTTGCTGCAGCAGGGTGTAGACCACGTCATGCAAGCCATAGACGGTGTCCAGCACGAAAGCCAGCTTCAGCCGCTGGGCGTCGTCCATGGCCGCCAGTCTATCGGCATCGGGCAGGAGCAGGGCGGCCGCCCGCTCAAGTGCCGTGCCTTCAGGTTGGTGGGGCAAGTCATCTCGGGGCATCATGGCCTGCTGGTGCTGCATGTTGACCAGCCGATGAAACTCAAAGCCATGGCGGGCTGCCCAATGCAGGATTTCCGCCAGGCTGGTCTGACGCTCATAAATGGGCGTGAAAACCAGCCCCACCTGAATCAACAGTGCCGTCCGCAGCGCCCGACTGCCGTGTTCCAGCACGGCCAGGCTGTCGTGGCGCTCGTCCAGTATCAGCCAGTCCAGCCGTTCCAGACCTTGTATGGCGTCCAGTTGGTGGGTGGGCAGGGGCAGGCGGGCCAGCGCCATGGCTTTTTGCTGCAGCCGGGCAGGCAGTTGCTCACCAGGCAAGGGTGGCAGGGTGCTGGAATAGGCCTCGTCCAGACATACGTGTAGTGTGGTGGCAGTGCCTTCTCCCAGCAACGCTTGGGGAATGTGTTGAAAGTTTTCATCAGGAAGCACGCCTGCCTTGTTGGCGGCATCGCCAGCCGGATCAAAGGACACCAGCCCGAACGAACCCAGCTCCATCAGGTGCTTGATTTGCGGCCATTTCAGCATGCTGCCGCCCTGGTCGACCACCATGATCTGACCCTCCAGCTGCCAGTCAAAGGTGACAGATTCGCTGGGGTTGGGTGCATCGTTATCGGTGTCGACCAGCATGTCCGGAAGCGCAACGGGCAGGGTGGCAGGCGGTTCCAGCCGGGGGAATTCGTCCACAATGGTGTGATAGCCCTGGATCAAGGGCTCGAGCTGATCATGAAAAGGCTGGGCAAAACCTGCAAACTGGTTGACGATGGGCATGGGCGCGTCCATGGAGACGATGGGGCTGATGGCATCGGCCATGCCGGCATTTTCGCCAACGATGTCGTCATAGGCCTGTTCGCGCTGCAACCCCAGGTCACCCAGCAGATTGTTCATGATGGCTTGCGGGTCGGCTACCAGCGCTTCGTAATCCACCAGATATACCGGGTTGGGCAACACCTGCGCCCAGTGTTCCATGACTTTTTCAAAGCAGGCAATCTGGCGCCCCATGTGGTGCAGGTTGTAGCTGTAGCGATAGCCTTCGGGGAATTCGTATTGCTGAAAATAGCCCGTCACGCCCAGATCCAGCACATTGCGTACGGTAAAGATAATAGGCACCTCGGGGGCCCACAGGCCGATCAGACCCAGGTTCCAGAGATCACCCGGCATGGTGGTGACCCAGATGGCGTCATCATCGTCCTCACTCTGGCTCAGCGCCTGCAGGCGGCGAGCATATTCGATGGCCTGTTCGGCAATGCTGTCAGGGGTCTGCAATGTCAGCCATTGGCCCATGTTTCTGTCGTGTGTTTGCAAGAGCTCATCCCGGTATTCGCCCAGTACCGGGTCTTCGCCCGCCAGACGGATGCCGGCCACGCCGCGGAACAGGGACTCCACCAGACTTTTTCCGGAGCGCGACATGCCCGCGACAATGATCTGTGGACGGCCGGACAGTCCGGATGGGGAAAGCGCGTCAAACAGTGCTGGCGTGAAGTGGTGACGGGTAAAGGTCAGCAGGCGCTCCAGTTCGGACTTGATAGGCGGCAGGTGGCCGTCCATGATGTCGTTGGCGCGTTGATAATGCTCGAAGGCCTTGGCGGGCTCGCCCACATCCAGCCAGGCCTTGCCCAGCGTGGCCCACTTTTGGGCTTGCTTTTGAGGGGGCAGATCGGTCTGTTCAAGTGTTCGTGGAATTATCTCAAACACCGGACTGTGAGGCGCAAAGGTGTCCAGGTGCGCCATGGCTTCCAGCAACGAGGCATCGCGGGGGTTGAGTGCCAGAGCCCGCCGGCCCGCCTGGCGCGCCAGTTGCGGCTGGTTGAGGCCACGGTGGGCAGCGCTCTTCAAACCCAGCGCCCCGGCATGATCCGGCTTTTTGGACAGGGCAGTGTCGGCGGCTTCCAGTGCTTCCTGGAATTGTTTGTTGTTGACCAGGCAGGAGGCGAGATTAAGCTGAACCTCTGTACCCGCCAGCCCGTTCTCCATGGCGGTTTGATAGGCGATGATGGCTTCCTGATATTGTTCCAGCCCCCGTAGCGCATCCCCATGCAGTGCCGCCACTCGGGCATGGGCAGGAAATTGCCTGCGCAAGGTCGCCAGCCGCGTTTCGGCCTGGGCATGCTGCCCGCGCCGGATCATTTCAATTTCTGCCTTGAAGTCGGGACCAGCGACAGAAGCTTGAGCGACACGTAAGGGAGGGCGGGCCATGACGGTAGGTTTCCTCAGTTGCACCACGACAAAAACAATGGCCACATATTACCAGTGTTGGCAGGTGTTACGGGCTGCCGAGTGTCTGTTACAAGCTTGCCGGGTAATCGTTGCTAAAGATTATCGGGCGCCTGTCGTTAAGTAGCTCAGGAAACAGTAGGCCTTGATGGCAACACGGCCAAAAGGGCCAGAAGTCCAACCTACAGGAGTTTTCCTGAAACAACTGTCAGCAGAACATCGCTGTCTTCATCACACAGGAGTTTATTATGGCTGTTATCAACACCAACTTCATGGCCCTGGTATCGCAGAACAACTTGAACAAGTCGCAAGGCGCACTCGGCCAGGCTA
>DATGUI010000121.1:0-2856 GCA_035301405.1 Burkholderiaceae bacterium | reverse complement strand
ATCAGGGCCGGAGAAGGCACACCGGCAATCCAGTACGCGACGCCCAGCACAATACCTTCGCCCAACGCGATCAGACCCATGCCCGTGACGGTGGAGTTGATCGTGGCCGG
Organism: Burkholderiaceae bacterium; assembly: GCA_035301405.1. Classification (GTDB taxonomy): domain Bacteria; phylum Pseudomonadota; class Gammaproteobacteria; order Burkholderiales; family Burkholderiaceae_B; genus JAJYRX01. Next base: position 2,746 of record DATGUI010000121.1, on the reverse strand, counting down.
CACCACACGAGAAAAGCGTTGCCAGCGATCCGGCAGGACCCGTTCACCCACCACATCCAGCTGGGCAACCAGAATATCGCCATCCCGGTAGATGAAGAACAGCGTAATCAGCATGAACAGGACGGTCAGAAACAGGTGAAACAGGTTTCCGGTGGCAGACAGCACCATGCGGTAGACATTGCCAAGGTGTTCACCACTGACCATTTGCACTAGTGTGCCCAAGGCCTGGGGCTCGCCAATGTATTCCTGCCAGTATTCGGTCAGGCGCTCGCCGACAAACGGCAATTCTTGTATCCATTGAGGGACGGCAACGCCTTCACGGTTGGCAGCCAGTGCCCAGCGAATGAAGCTGCTGGCCTCCTGAATGGCGAAGTTCAGTGCGATGCCCAGTGGCACCACCAGGACCACCAGCACGATGATCAGCGCCAGTGTGGCGGCGAGCGAACGGCGGTGGCCGCAGGAAGCCACCAGTTGTTGATAGCGTGGCCAGCTGGCCAACCCGATAATGAGCGCCGCCAGGACCGGAACGAGAAAGTCCTGGAGAAAATAGAGGCCCGCAACGGTGATGATCAGCAACAGCCACCGCGCGATCATGTAGGCAGGTAACAACGGGGGCGTCATGAACTGATTGGATCCGCGTTCGCGATGTTGGTTGAGTTTGACACTGAAGTCCCCACAATCTGATAGACTGGCTGCGCATACAAACCGCCATGATAACCGCTGGGGCAAAACCATGTTGGCAAAAAAACCCCGACCGGGCATCTGATAACCCCATCCATGACAACGCCATCAAACCGCTCCGTCCGTGTGGCAAAGCTGCAGCACCTGCTTCCCAGGCAGGCACTGACGCGTGTTGCCGGCTGGCTGGCGCAATGGCCCGGCGGGCGCTTCACCACGCATGCCATCGCATGGTTTGTCCGGCGTTATCGAGTGAACATGGCGGAAGCCGCGCAACCTGATATTCGCGTCTATCCGACCTTCAATGATTTTTTTGTGCGTCGCTTGCGAGCCGGCATGCGTCCCCTGGCTGATGCCGCTCTGGTCAGCCCGGCGGATGGCGTCATCAGCCAGCTTGGCCAGATCGGATCCGGAGAAATCATCCAGGCCAAGGGCCATCAATATTCGGTCGCAGCCCTGCTGGGAGGCTGTCCGGATTATCCGCCCGGATTCGAACAGGGGCAATTCGCGACCATCTACCTCAGCCCTCGCGACTATCACCGTGTTCACATGCCCTGCGCCGGCAGGCTGGTCTCCATGACACACATTCCGGGGCAGCTGTTTTCGGTCAACACCGCCACCGCAGCAACCATACCCGGGCTGTTTGCACGCAACGAGCGCGTCGTCTGCCTGTTTGACTCCCCCGACGTGGGTCGTTTTGCCCTGGTCCTGGTTGGCGCCACCATTGTGGGCAGCATCGGAACCGTCTGGCACGGCCGTGTCAACACACGCCGTGATGGCCAGGTACACCACGTCGCCTACGGGCCCGATGCCCCCTGGCTGGAACAGGGCGCCGAAATGGGCCGCTTCGAACTGGGATCCACCGTTATCCTGGTTTTTGAACCCGATCGCTTTTCCTTTGATGCCAAATGGCAGGCCAACGCCGGCATTCAACTGGGGCAGGCACTCTCTGCCCACACCCCTTCGCGCGCGACTGTCTGACGCCTGATCGACGCCAAACTCCTCCATATTCAAGCCCTTTCTTGATCTATGTTTGCATTCGTGCAAGTCATGGGGCGGAATCGTTGACTTGTAATTTTTCGATTCTTAAGATGAAAAATCCTTGATTTCCCCGACTTACATGCGCTGACAGATGGAGACCTATCATGCCAACGCCAGATCACGACCACCTCAATGATCCCGATGCCGCTGTGCCCTGGATGCAGCAGCTTCTGGACAGTCCCTTCATCCTGCTGGTTCTGGGCGTAATGATTCCCATGGTTGTTTACAACCTGTGGGGCGTCATCGAGATTTTGCTCCTGCCCGTCACCCAATGACCTGATTACACGGAGTACAAATCATGAGCGCCATTCTCCCACCCGCCGACAGACTCTGGTACAAGCATCCCATCGACAGGGTTGAAGGTACCTGGATCGCCATCGCCCTCACCTGGTGCATCATCCTGTTTGTCATGATGACAGGCTGGCATATCTGGGGCAAGCAGAACCTGTCCACGGAAACCTACCGGACCACCCCTGCACAATTCATGGAAAAAACGCAGGCCATGGTCGATGAATACACGGTCCGTACCGAGACCGAACAAAACATTCCGGTGGTGGCTCCCCCTGCCGGCAGTGATGTCTATCTGCTGGCACGGCTGTGGTCGTTCTGGCCCATTCTCGAGCTGGAAAAAGACAAGACCTATCGCCTGCACATTACCGCCATGGATTACAACCATGGCCTTTCCCTGCAGCCGGCCAACATCAACATTCAGATGGTGCCGGGCTTCGAGCACGTCGTGACCATCACACCCAATGAATCGGGAACCTACTCACTGGTCTGCAACGAGTACTGCGGCATTGGCCACCATCGCATGGTCAGCCACCTGTACGTGAAATAAGGAGAACAAGATGACGACAGTGGCTACCACTTACCGTACCTGTCCGCGTTCCGGCCTGCAATTCGAAAGCCAGGCCGAACGCCTCATCAAATTCAATATCGTGGCCGGCGTGTTATGGCTGGCCTTTGGCGGCATACTGGCCATCGGCGTTGTCCTGACACGCTGGCCGGCATTCCGGTGGCTGGAAGC
>DATGUI010000120.1:0-8559 GCA_035301405.1 Burkholderiaceae bacterium | reverse complement strand
CACCTGGGAGCGCGTGGGCCAACAACTGGCCACGATTTTTGGAGGGCTGACACAGCAGGCCGCCACTCCGCCACGGATCAGCACAGTGCATGAATCTGATCCTGTTCGCTCTGCCGGGTCCTTGTTTGGCAACTGACAATGAATGAGGGCTGATCAGCCATGACATCATCTTCACCAACGACACAGCGGTCCCCTGGAACACCCGCCATCTTCCTGGATAAAGACGGCACCGTATTGTGGGATGTCCCTTACAACGTTGAGCCGCGACGCATGCGATTTGCACCCGGTGCAGCACAGGGCCTCTCCCGGCTGGCCAGACTGGGGCTGCCGCTGATCATCATCAGCAACCAGCCCGGCATCGGTCTGGGGCGGGTGCGCGACGAAGACATGGCTGTTGTCCGACAGCATCTGGGCACCATGTTTGCCAGTGTCGGGGCGCAACTGAATGATTTTTACTACTGTCCTCATCATCCCCAGGCGGCGCTGCCTCGCTATGCCCATGTGTGCGATTGTCGCAAGCCGGCACCGGGCATGCTGCGCCGCGCAGCAACCCGTCATGGCATTGACCTTGAGCGATCGTGGTTTGTAGGCGATATCCTGGATGATGTTGAGGCGGGCAGGCGGGCGGGTTGCAATACCGTCTTGCTGGATAACGGGCACGAGACAGAGTGGTATCTGAATGCGGTGCGTACCCCGGAGCGGGTTGCGCCTGATCTCGATACGGCGAGCCAGTGGCTCCAGGAATACTACGATTCTTCCACACAGGAGGGCGGCTCATGACGTTGGATCTCTTATGGTCAAACGCACGCCGTATCTTGTGTGTGCGTCTGGATAATATCGGAGACGTGCTCATGAGCACGCCAGCTATTCGGGCCTTGCGGCATGCAATCCCCGACGCGCACATCAGCCTGCTGGCATCACGCGCGGGTGCCAGCCTCGCCCCTTTCCTTCCCGATGTGGATGATGTCATTGCACATGATGCGCCCTGGGTAAAAAATGCGAATGCCGCCCCTGCTGCCACGCGCGATCTCGTCGATACCTTGCAGCAGCGTCAGTATGACGCAGCAGTGATCTTCACCGTCTATACCCAGAGCGCATTGCCTGCAGCCCTGGTGTGTCACCTTGCCGGTATTCCGGCAGTGCTGGCGCACGTGTCTGAGAATCCCTATCACCTTGTCAGCCACTGGGTCAGAGAGACCGAGCCAGAACAGGGCATTCGCCACGAAGTGCAGCGTCAGCTTGATCTGGTTGCCACGGTCGGTGCCTGTTGTCCGGATACACGGCTGGGCTTTCGGACGCGTGATCATGACTGGCGCCAGCTGCTGACTGTGCTTGATGCGTACGGGATAGACAAGAATCCTGGCTGGATTGTCGTGCATTGCGGTGCCAGTGCCCCCTCGCGGCGATACAGCCCCGCCAAGTTTGCCCGGGTAATCTCCATGCTGCACGATACCGGCCTGAGTGTGGTGCTGACTGGCGGGCCAGATGAACGTCCGCTGGTGGACAGTGTGCTGACACAGTGCACCGAATCCTCTCATGTGATCAACCTGGCAGGTGAGCTCAGTCTGGGCGAACTGGCCTGCCTGATCGAGGCTGCCCATCTGCTCATTTCAAACAATACCGGGCCAGCGCATATTGCTGCAGCCCTGCAGACGCCGGTGGTTGACCTCTATGCGCTGACCAACCCCCAGCATGCACCATGGCAGGTTGCTCATCGATTGCTCTACCGTGATGTACCTTGCCGAAATTGCTACAGCAGTATCTGTCCACAGGGAACCAATGCTTGCCTCAATGGCGTGACCCCGCAGGCAGTGATGGCAGCGGCGCTGGAGCTTCTGGTCCAGGATCTCCCGGACTTGTACAAAATGATGGTGGCCTGAATGAGCGACGAGACGACAGCCACGACCTCCCTGCAGCAATTCAGGGTTCCCACTGCGATATGTCGGCCCGGCCATGAAAGGCTGATCATGCATGTTGAGCAACGTCCCAGCGTTTCGGTGGTCATCCCCACCTGGAGAAGGGCACGGATGCTGATGCAATGTCTGTCTGCCCTGCTGGATCAGACTTTGCCAGCCGAGCGTTACGAGATCATCGTCTGCGACGACGACGCTGATGAGAACGTCCACAGTCTGATTGATCGCCTCGCTGCCTTTGAAGGGTCGACGCCCATGCTGCGGTATTTGCCGGTTACCGAGACGCAGGGCCCGGCAGGCGCACGAAATGTCGGCTGGCGAGCAGCGCGGGCACCCATAGTGGCATTTACTGATGATGATACGTTGCCTGATCCAATGTGGTTGCAGCGTGGACTTCAGGCCATGGACGCTGATGTCGATGCGTTGTGCGGGCGTATCATCATGCCTCTCCCGGAAAAGCTCACCGACCTTGAACGGGACGCCAGCGGCCTGCAGGACGCGGAGTTCGTCACGGCAAATTGCTTTGTACGGCGCAAGGCACTGCTTGCGGTTGGAGGGTTTGACGAGCGTTACACCCAGGCATGGCGGGAGGATTCTGACCTGCACTTCGCCTTGCTCAAGCATGGCTGCCACATCAAGCGCACTGACCAGGCAGTGGTTATCCATCCACTACGGCCAGCCCCCTTTGCGGCGGGTCTGAGAATGCAGCGTAAAGCCATGTTTGACGCGCTTCTGTACCGCAAGCATCGGGCTCATTATCGGCAGTACGTTCGCAAACCGTTGCCGTGGCTCTATCTTCTGATCACGCTGACGCTATTGGTTGCGGTGATCTCTGCGATCGCAGGGCAGCCCACACTGGCGATCGGAGCATCCGGTGTGTGGCTGATCCTGACGATCAGCCTGTTTTTCTACCGTTTGCGCGGCACGATCCTGAGCATCAGGAATATCACTGAGCTGCTGGTTACTTCCGCACTCAATCCCTTGCTGTCCATCTTCTGGCGCACGGTAGGCCATATCCGTTTTCGTGGAGTATCTTCATGACATCCTTTTCGCTCTCGCGGTATCCAGCGCCGGAACGCATCGTCATTTTCCGGGCCTTGAATCTGGGTGACTTTCTCTGTGTGGTGCCAGCATTGCGCATGTTGCGGCATGCGTTTCCTGATGCCCACATCACGCTTGTTGGTCTTTCCAATGCCCGGGAATGCATTGCCCGTTTCACGGATTACATCAATGCGTTTGTCGATTTTCCTGGAGATCCGCTGTTGCCGGAACGAGAGGTACGGGCTGACGCTGTGGACGATTTCTATGCCACCATGCAACAACATCGCTTTGGGCTGGCCCTGCAGATGCATGGAAGTGGTCGATATTCCAACGCCATCACGCAACGTCTGGGTGCGCGGCAATGGGCCGGTTTTGTCCCGGATGCGAGTCAGCAGACACCGTGGAAGCTTGCATGGCCCGATACGGAACCTGAAGTCATGCGTTATGTCGCACTGCTGCGGCATTTGGGCTTGCCCATCGAGAAAGATGTCCGGCTGGAACTTCCACTGACAGACAGGGACCATCGCAAGGCTGACGCGTTGGCGCAGTGTCTGCACGTGTACGGCAGGCATACTGTTTTCATGCATCCGGGAGCACGCATGGCCTCCCGCCGCTGGCCAGCTCATCGTTTCATCGAGGTGGGCAGACAACTGGTGAAAGAAGGGTGGCGCATTGCCGTGACAGGTAGTCTGTCCGAGTGCGGCCTGACAGCCCGTGTTGCGAGCGGAATCGGGACAGGCGCCGTTGATTGTGGGGGACTGACGGATCTGGGCATGCTTGCCAGCATGCTGCAGCGCGCACCATTGCTGATCTGCAACGACACCGGTGTGTCTCATGTTGCAGCGGCCATGCGTACACCAAGTGTTGTGATTGCGTCGGGCAGCGATGTGAATCGGTGGGCCCCGCTGGATACCGGTTTGCACACCGTCCTGCATGCAGACGTGCCTTGTCGGCCATGTGCTCACGATGACTGCCCTGTACCGGGGCATCCTTGTGCAACCCGTATTACCACAGATGACGTACTGGCGGCTGCACATCTTCAATTGATCAGGGAGCAGACCCATGAGATGGCAGCAAACCTCTGAATCCCGTCGTCGCTTGCGCATACTGACCTGGCATGTCCACGGTAATTATCTGCACGCCCTGACGCAATTGCCTCATGATTTCGTGATTCCTGTGCTGCCCGGCACCATGGCAGGCTATTCACGGCTCGGACCGGCCCTTCCCTGGGGACGCAACATCCGGCAGGTGCCCGTTCAACAGATCCATGAGCAAGAGTTGGACTGCGTGATCTATCAGTCACGCCGCGCGTTCGAATCTGAACGTTATCGCCTGTTGACCCCTGAGCAGCTGAAGTTGCCTTCCATTTATATTGAACACAACCCGCCCGAGCCGCACCCGACGGATACCGTCCATTGGTTTCATCACGATATGGGCGTACTTATCCATGTCACTCACCACAATGCGCTGATGTGGGATGCGCCGGCGGTGACAACACGTGTCATCGAACATGGCCTGGTCGCCCCGCCTGTTTCACTTTTTACTGGCGAGTTGCCTCGCGGCATCACCGTCGTCAATCATTTGCGCCAGCGAGGCCGGAGAGTCGGTGCGGATATCTATCAACAGCTTGCACGGCAGGTGCCGCTAGACCTTATCGGCATGGCCTCCGAAGATCTGGACGGATTGGGTGAGATTCCCAACCAGGATGTGCCCGGCTTCATTGCCCGTTATCGATTTTTCTTCAGCCCGGTACGGTATGCCAGCCTCGGCCTGTCGATTGTCGAAGCCATGATGGCCGGCCTGCCCGTTGTGGGTCTGGCGGTGACAGAGCTCCCCAATGTCATCACCAATGGTGTCAATGGCTGGCTGGATAGCCGTCCAGACAGGCTGGTGGACTGCATGCGGCAATTGATCGCCGAGCCCGAGACTGCCCGTCAGTGGGGGCAGGCTGCCCGCGAGCTCGCCTTGTCGAGGTTTTCCATCGGGCGTTTTATTGATGACTGGAACCATGTGCTTGCCGAGGCGACCCGGCAGGCGGACTCAGGAGTGATGGCATGAATGATCATGAGGATGCAACACCGACCCGCGCGCAAGATACCGTTCTCGTGGCAGGTGGAGCGGGGTTTCTGGGTGCACACCTGTGTCAGCGTCTGCTGATAACCGGCGCACGAGTCATTTGTCTGGACAACATGGAAACCGGATCTGTCGATCGTGTCGAGCACCTGACGGCACATCCGGGATTTTCTGTTCTCGAGCACGATGTCATTGATCCCGTGCCGCTGGATGTGCCTCTGACCCATATCTATAATCTGGCCTGCCCGGCATCGCCCAGGCATTATCAGGCTGATCCGCCCCACACCTTGCTTACCTGCGTCTACGGTGCACACAATCTGCTTGAGCTGGCCCGTGACAACGGTGCCCGCATCCTGCAAGCCTCAACCAGCGAGGTCTATGGTGACCCCCAAGAGCACCCGCAGCACGAGTCCTACCACGGCAATGTCAATATTGTCGGACGACGATCATGCTACGACGAGGGCAAGCGCTGTGCCGAAACGCTGTTCTCGGACTATGGTCTGCACCACCAGGTCGAAGTCAAGATTGCCCGAATATTCAATACCTACGGGCCGGGCATGACGCTGGATGACGGCCGCCTGGTATCCAACCTGGTGATTCAGGCACTCAAGGGAGAACCCATGACGATTTATGGTGATGGTAGCCAGACGCGCTCATTGTGCTATGTGGATGACCTGATAGACGGTCTGGTGCGATTGATGGACAGCCCAGCGACGTTTCACGGACCAGTCAACCTTGGCAATCCGCATGAAGCCACGGTACTGGCCATTGCCGAACAGATCCGGACGCTTACCGGCACGTCGTCAACCCTGGTGCATCACCCGCTGCCGGCTGATGATCCACACCGCCGGTGTCCAGAGATCATTCTGGCGCAGAATCACCTGGGATGGTGGCCCCGTATGATGCTGTCCGATGGTTTGCGCCATACCATCAAGGACTTTTCTACCCGATTGCAACACGCGACTGTCTTGCAATAAAAAAGAGGCGGGCTACAGGCCCGCCTCTCTTGAGTCATTGAGCGTGAGAAAGCATCGCTATTCAGGCATCAGCCTTTTTTCAGACCGGATGCGTCAACACTTTTCACGCCCTTCACGCTGCTGGCAGCTGACTTGATCTTTTCAAGATCGCTGTCTGCCGATACGTTTCCTGTCAAGGTCACGACACCATCGTTGGTCTCAACGGAAATTTTTCGGCTTTGCACATCCTTGGTCGTTGCCAGTTCCGCCTTGACCTTGGTCGTGATCCAGCCATCTGACATGTTGTTGCCGTCGTCAGCCTGAGCGCTATCCTGGTTCCCAGGTGCGTTATCGGCATTACCCTGCGATGGCTTGCTTGTATCGGTACCCGTTGTGTCTGCTGCACCGCCTGACTTGGCCTTGTCGGCGTTGTCCTGTCCGGCAGGGTTCATGTCATCGGATTTGTTGGTCTTGCTGGTCTTGTTGGCGTTATTGGCATTGTTGTCCTTGGCGTCTTGCGTTTCACTACCCTGGTTGTCCGTGCTGTAGGCGCCGCTTTCGGTCGTCTTGTTGTTTTCATTGTCTTCGGACTTGGTGCCTTCAGGCCCGGTTGTCTTGTCTGTTTGACCGGCCTGGTTGGTCGTGTCGCTGTTGTTTGACTTGCTGGTATTGCTGTCAGCGGCAAGTGATACCTGTGCACCAAATGCCATGGACAATGCGACGGCAATGGCTGATACTGCTGAGGTAGCTTTCATGATGTCAAACTCCTGGTTGGTTGCAAATTAAATAGTGTGGCCGTGGTATCTCGCATTTAAAATTGGCTTTCTGCCGGCGTACTATATTTTTGCTTTACATATTCCGCCAACTCATGCTCAGCATTCAGTATTCTTTGATAGGATTGAGTGCTGGTACGTTGTTGAGCCATGGTGTCGACGGCACTGTCTTCAGTTGGATGTACCACGTAAACACGCCTTCCATTTTTGATCTGCATCGTCTTCTCCATATGAATTGATGAAGTACTACGCTTTCACTGTAGAGTTTGTGACGCGATTCTGTATGTGCGTCAACGCACATTAATCCTGCCGGGTTGTTAGAAATTGTCTCGCACTGGCGTATTCATGCCGTTTCCATCCTGTTCAAACCCTTAAACAAATGGGTGGTTATTCATGTCACATACCTGGAATCCAGACCTCAGTCTCTTGCTGTCCACCTTGCCCACTTCTGACAGACAGCATCTGCAAGCCCATCTGATGCCTATTGAGCTCCAAGAAAATCAGACGCTCTATGAATCCAATAAAGTCCTCTATGATGTGTTTTTCCCGACATCAGCCACGATCTCATTAAGGTATGTCCTCCAGGACGGTGCGCAGACAGAAATAGCCGAGATTGGCAACGAGGGCATGGCCGGTATTTCGGTGCTGCTCAAGGGCAATACCACGCCCAGCCGCGCCGTCGTGCAATGTGCTGGCTATGCCTATCGGCTGTGCGCAGCGGATCTCTACAAGTTGCTCGATTGCAGTCCGACCGCCGCTACCCTGTTCTCGCGCTACACACTGGCGCTGATGATGCACATTGCGCAAACAGGCGTGTGCAATCGCCATCACGACACCGAGCAACGGTTTTGCCGCTGGCTTTTGGCCGCTGCCGACAGGCGAAGGAGCCAGGAAGTTGCCGTCACCCAGGAACAGATTGCCAACATATTGGGTGTCCGGCGGGAAACCATCACCTCATCAGCCTTAAGTCTGCAGCGTAGTGGTTCGATTTGTTATACACGCGGCTGCATTACCCTGCTTGACCGGGTGCAGTTGGAAAGCACCAGCTGCGAATGTTATTTCATTGTCAGAAACAGTTATAAAGATCTGTTGTCGGTTTCTTGATTCCCACCGGTCCCGGTCGTTTATTCTGTTGTGGAGAATTATTCCAATTCCTTACAGTTGCTGCATGATCAATGCGGCATGATGAAATCATGCAAATATCAAGGAAAAGGGAAATAATTTTTCCGGTCATTGATCATGAGAAGGATTGTGGTGGTTTCCAACCGGGTCATTTCACCTGATAATCATGCACCAACTACCGGGGGGCTCGCAGTCGCTGTGGTTGATGCACTGCATGACGAAAAAAGCCTGTGGGTAGGATGGAATGGAAAGGTCACGGCAAGAAATCATGAAAACGATTATGAGACCAGCCATGATGGCGTGATGAGCACAATGACCTGGTCATTATCCCGCGATGAATACGATGGTTTTTATCGGGGGTTTTCCAATGAGGTCATCTGGCCTGTATTTCATTCCAGAATGGATCGGTTTCATTTCAGTCAGCAAGATTACGATACCTATCTGTATGTCAATCAGCTCTTTGCTCAGCATCTGGCTGAATGTGTTGAGCCAGATGACATTATCTGGGTGCATGATTACCACTTCATGCATTTGGCCAGTTATTGCAGGCAGTTGGGCTTGCGTAACCGGATCGGTTTTTTCCTGCACATTCCCTTTCCTTGCGAATCGGTGTTTCGTGCCATCCCCGTGCATGAAGACATCGCCTGGGCGCTGCAGCAATACCAGTTGCTGGGTTTTCAG